>JACZJK010000057.1 GCA_014860575.1 Bacteroidales bacterium | reverse complement strand
GATCTTAGATAAAGATCCATGTTTTCGTTGACACTTTTGATTCTGGTTTCAAAACCCATATCCAAATAAGCTTCCGGCAGGATGATATGGTAAGTTGAGGGAACATTATCCACAAGTTGGTGAACTTGATTCCAATATGCTTTTTCGCTCGTGAACTGGTCACAGGCGATTACAGCCCACTTATGATAATCGATGCTCTGTTTCGGAAGTAGGATATCGGGTGCCTTGACTACTGCCACTTTAGACGATTCCTTGATCAAGCATTGCTTGATAAATGCGCATGAAACCGGCAATATTTGCCCCGATGACCAAGTTTCTGTGATCGGTATATTTTCTGGCTTCAGAATATGCTTTCTTAAATATGTCTGACATAATGATTTCTAGTTTTTCATCAACTTCAGCATATGACCAGGGATAATGCATAGCATTTTGGCTCATTTCTAGGCCTGACACGGCTACGCCGCCGGCATTGGCAGCTTTACCTGGTGCAAATAAAATATCAGCGTGTTGCAGATATTTAGTGGCATCTAGGGTCGTTGGCATATTTGCGCCTTCTGCTACTAGGAAGCAGCCGTTTGCGACAAGTGCCTTTGCGCCTTCAAGTGGAAGTTCGTTTTGCGTCGCGCAAGGAAGCGCGATATCGCAAGGAAGTTTCCAGATGTCGGTAGGATTTTCATTATAGATTGCATTGGAACGGAATTCTTGATATTTGGTCGAGAATTCTGGTGCTTCAATTGTCAGGTTCCTGACGATATCGATGTCAATGCCATTTGGATCATAGACATAGCCGTTCACATCAGACATGGCAACAACTCTTGCGCCCATTTCGCGGGCTTTTAAAGCGGCATACAAGCCAACTTTTCCTGATCCGGAAATGATGACTCTTTTATCTTTCATATCATCGTTGCGATAAACTTTGAGCATCTCTTGGACAAAGTAGCAAAGACCATAACCTGTAGCTTCTTTTCTGACAAGGGATCCACCATATGTCAATCCTTTTCCAGTTAAAACTCCAGTTGATTCGTTTCTAATCTTCTTGTACATTCCGTACATATAACCGACTTCTCTGAAACCAACGCCGATATCTCCGGCAGGAACATCGGTATCGGGCCCGATATGACGGAACAGCTCACTCATAAAACTCTGGCAGAATTTCATCACTTCATTGTCGGATTTACCTTTGGGGTCAAAATCTGAACCACCTTTTCCACCACCCATAGGCAGCGTGGTAAGGCTGTTTTTAAACACTTGCTCAAAGGCCAGGAACTTCAGGATGCCAAGATTCACCGTTGGGTGAAAGCGCAATCCTCCTTTGTAAGGGCCAATCGCGCTGTTCATTTCAATACGAAATCCACGGTTGATCTGCACATCGCCTTTGTCATCGAGCCAGGGCACGCGGAACATGATCACTCTTTCCGGTTCAGCGATCCGCTGAAGGATTTTGGCATGTTTGTATTTGGGATTTTCTTCAATGTAGGGCAGCAATGATTCTGCCACTTCTTTAACCGCCTGGTGAAATTCTACTTCGCCGGCATTTTTGGCGATGACAGGAGCCATGAAATCATCAACCAGTTGTTTTAATGCACCGTTTGCCATATGAGTTAAATTTTGTGATTAATAGAAATGTAAATTCGAAGGCAATATTAAATAAAAAAAAGCAACCGCGCCGAGATGTATTGAGGTTTTTTTAATCTGAACATATAACAAAACCAACTGTAAACTAAGTCATTACTTTCGTGGTCAAATATTATTAGAAATACCCGGACATGCAATTAGTAATAACACGTAAAAGCATAGGAGAAAAGCTTCAGTAAAACACTTAATCAATTTTCACAGATTTACGTGTTTTGAAAAATATCAATTATTTTTACCCATAAAACATATTCCGGTTGCTGATAACTGAGTAATATTGAAAAGCAGTTTTCACAGGACTTCCGGCGGTGTATATATGTAGTATTAAGGATTTTAAGGGTGGCCGTGGTGAACAAATTAAAGTGTGGAAAATTATGCTGAAAGATAAAATACAGAATCGTAGGAAGTTAAGAAGTCCTTCTGAGTTCAACAGATATGTAAATGCCGGGTTATTCATATTAAAAGACAAAGTCCCTGATGAGTTACACAGATACACAAGGTAGTAAACGAACGAAAAAGATATGATTGAAGAGGAATTCAAAGTAAGCAAGGAAGATATAGAGAAACTGCTTTTTGAACGTCGCGAAAGGCTGAAGGAACTTGCCGCCATTAACCGCACCACCGAAATCCTCAAAGAGAACAAGTCGCCCGAAGAAACCCTGCAGCACATATGCATGTTGCTTCCCTCGGCCTGGCAATATCCGGAATATACCGTGGCCCGGATAAAGTTTGACGGAAAAGAATACCGTTCCCCAAATTTTGAAGAAACCATTTGGATGCAACGCCAGGGTTTTAAAACTATTGATGACCGAAGTGGCGCCATCGAAGTGTTTTATACCCGCAAGTTCATGGATATTGAAGAAGGTCCCTTCATGAAGGAAGAGCGCTTGCTAATTGAGAACCTGGCCGGGATCATCACCGGATACCTCAATAGTATTTCAGCACGGGCAATACTATCGCAAACTGAACTGGAGGAACGTTTTAAACCAAAAGTCGTCAGCCGGCAGGCTACCCAGGTTTCCAGCAAACAACTCCTCCAGCGATTTCTGAATAAGAACAATGCCAATCGTGATGTATATCATGATCTGATGCCGTTTAAGGTGCGTGAAATTTTGCTGATCGCCAATTTGTACGACGCTTACAGCATTGAACGCGAGGGCCGGTTCTCAGAACATGTGTTGGGTGAGTATTCACAACTCAACCTTACGTCCGTGCCAAGGATCACAGGAGTTTCATCAGCAAGCGAAGCTTTTGAGCAATTGCAGGCCAAGCATTACGATCTGATAATCTTTATGGTTGGCGTTGATAAGAAATTGCCGGTGGAACTCAGTAAGAAAATAAAAATTGAGTATCCCTATATCCCCATCTTTTTCCTGCTCAACAACAATAAGGATATTGCTTTCTTCAAATCAGAAAACCAGAAGATTACCTGTGTTGATCGGATGTTTGTCTGGAATGGCGAATCGCAGATGTTTTTCGCTATGATCAAGTTGCTGGAGGACAGGATTAATGCTGAAAATGATACCCGCGTTGGACTTGTAAGGGTAATTGTGCTTGTGGAAGATAGCCCGCAATACTATTCCCGCTATCTGCCAATGCTCTACAACATTGTGATGGAGCAAACCAAGCGCATCATTGATGATGTAAGTACAGATGAATTGTACAAGGTCTTGCGTCTGCGGGCACGTCCTAAAATATTGCTGGCATCAAATTATGAAGAGGCTGTTGAAATCCTCGACAAATACAAAGAATACCTCTTATGTCTTATAACCGATGTGAAATACGATCTCAAGGGTGTGCCCGATGAAAATGCCGGTGCCAAGCTGGTTGAATATATACGTGACAAAGTCAGGGATTTGCCAATTGTGATCCAGTCATCAGATTCCGAAAATTCTCAGATTGCATTTGACCTTAAGGCGACATTTATTGATAAGAACTCCGAAAGCCTGTTGGAGGAATTCAAGAGCTTTATCGTTCATTACCTGGGCTTTGGAAATTTTATTTATCGCAACCAGTCCGGGTCCCAGATTGCCATTGCCAAATCACTCCGTGAGTTTGAAGCCAACCTGAAAACTATTCCTGATGAATCGCTCTTCTTCCATGCCAAAAAAGATCATTTTTCGTTGTGGCTGATGGCCCGTGGCGAAATCCAGGTAGCAAAGATAATCAACCCAAAGAAAGTTTCTGATTTTAAAACGCCTCAATTATTAAGGGAATATCTGCTGGAGATTATTCAGCAATTCCGGAATGAGCAAAACAGAGGTAAAATAATTCCTTTCGAAGAATCTGCCATTCCTGACGAAAGCAATGTCGTTAGCCTTATGGACGGTTCACTCGGAGGCAAAGGACGCGGTGTAGCTTTTATCAACACCTTAATCTTTAACTACGATTTCACCCAGCATGTGCCTAATATCCATGTGAAGGCACCCAAGACCCTGGTGATCGGAACCGTTGAGTTTGAATACTTTATTGAACGCAACAACCTTCGCGAAAGCATTTTCAACGGGCTTCCGTACGAGGACTTAAAAAAGGTATTTCTCGAAGCAAAGCTTACCGACACCCTGATGAAGCGCCTGAAAGTGGTATTGAGGCATATTAAAAAGCCTATTGCGATCCGGTCTTCAGGTTTGTTCGAAGACTCATTGATGCAGCCTTTTGCAGGCATCTTTGAGACCTATCTTTTGCCAAATAATCATCACGATTTAAATGTCAGGCTTCAGCAGGCGAGTGATGCTATAAAACTGGTTTACGCCTCCGTATATAGTAATGTGGCCCGTGGATATATCCAGGCTGTGAACTATAAATTGGAAGAAGAGAAAATGGCTGTGGTGATCCAGGAAGTAGTCGGCAACCGTTTTGGTGATTATTTTTATCCGCATATCAGTGGGGTCGCACAGTCTTATAATTATTATCCTTTTGCACACATGAAACCAGAAGAAGGGTTCGCAGTAGTTGCATTAGGTTTGGGAAAATACGTGGTTGAGGGCGAGCGGGCTTACCGGTTCTCACCTAAATATCCTGAGACTGACATCAATTCGCCTAAAGATTTGTACCGTAATTCTCAGGTTGATTTCTTTGCTGTGGATCTGGCAAAAAAAGATTTGAATCTCCTTGAAGGTGACACCGCCGGCCTTGCTAAACTTCCTATCAGCGACGCCGAAATGCATGGAACACTTAGCCATCTTGCATCTGTATACGACCCTGACAGCAATCGCATCAGCCCAGGCTTAACTTCAGCAGGGCCTCGCATTGTCAATTTTGCCGATGTGCTCAAATACAACTATGCACCATTGGCAAAAACCATTGAAGCGGTGCTGGATGTAGTAAAAGAAGCCATGGGTACGCCGGTGGAAATTGAATTTGCCGTGGATCTGAAAAAAGATAAAGAGATGAAAGCATCTTTTTATTTGCTTCAGATCAAGCCTCTCATTGGCAATGAACAGGATTATGATATTGATCTCGATGATATTAAAGAGGAGGACATTATCCTGTTCTCCGAAACCGGCATGGGGAATGGGATGATTGATTATATCACTGATGTCATCTATGTTGACCGTGAGAAATTCGATAAAAGCCAAACCCTGGCCATGTCAGAAGAAATTGATAAACTCAACGCAGAAATGTTCCGGGAAAACAGAAAGTATATCCTCATTGGGCCTGGCCGCTGGGGCACCCGCGACCGATGGATAGGCATACCGGTTAACTGGCCTCAGATATCCAACGCTAAAATCATTGTTGAAACGGCTTTAGAAGGATTTCCTTTGGATGCTTCATCAGGCTCGCATTTCTTTCATAATGTGACCTCTATGAACGTTGGATACTTCTCGTTGCCATACATCAATTCAAGGAACTTTGTACGCTGGGAAATGCTGGATAAACAGCAATTGGTAAAGCAAAGCGGTTTCTTTAAACATGTGAGGTTCGAAAAACCTTTGACGGTGCGAATGGATGGCCGGAAACGGATTTCACTCATCACATTTGAAAACAACAACATTTGATAAGCATTAAATTTATCAGGAATCACACTTATTTAAAACCACTCTAAATTACTGATAAACAGGCTTTAATTTAAAAATAACAAGTACTTTTAACCCCTCATTCAATACTATTACAACATGCGTATTGCACGAATAAACACAAAATCCCAATCTATTAATGACGAACCGGTTGACCTGGGATTGTTGGATAAGCTCATTAAAAAATACAAGGGTAAAAAAGGCAACGTTATTCCGTTGCTACAAGGCGCACAGGAACTCTACGGATACTTGCCGCATGAGGTATTTATCAAACTTGCCAGTGAAACAGGGTTGAGCCTCAGCAATCTTTTTGGTGTTGCAACTTTTTATGCACAATTTCGCCTGAAACCTGTGGGCAAGCATATCATAAAAGTTTGCCATGGAACAGCCTGTCATGTTCAGAACGCCAACGTGATCAGTGAGGCGTTGGAGGATGCACTTAAAATTAAAGATGGCGAAACCACTGAAGACCGTCTTTTCACACTCGAATCGGTTGCATGCCTCGGTTGCTGTTCACTTGCACCCGTAATGATGATTGGCGATGGAACCTACGGCAAGCTCACCGGGAACGAGGCTGTGAAGATTGTGAAAAACATACGCATTAAGGAGAGTAATTGATTGTGATGGTCAAATAGTCAATAGTCAAATAGTTGATTGGTCAATTGGTGGAGTAATGGAGTAATGGAATGATGTTTAGATAAAGTTTGCGAAGAGCGCATCCCCCTTGGCGAAGGGGGTTAGGGGGATTGACTGACTTAAAATGTTTGTGGTGAAATGGTTAAGAATGTGAATGGTTAATTGGTGGAGAAGGCTTTAGACTTTGAATTGGGAATTTGAACTTGGAATTTGGGCTTGGGATTTTGAATTTTGAACTTGGAACTTTGAACTTTCAAACGAATCGTAAATCGTAAAATGATATGAGCAGGACTCAGGTAATTGTAGGACTTGGAAGCTGCGGTGTGGCCGCAGGAGCTAACAAAACTTATGAAAAGATTAAAGCGTTAAATGACGCAGAAAAGCTTGGTATTGAGCTGAAGAAAACCAGCTGCGTCGGCATGTGTTACCGCGAACCGCTGGTTGAGATTATTGATGAAAGTGGTTCATACCTTTATGGGGAGGTTGACGAATCCCGCGCTATTGAGATCATTGATAAACACATCACGCAAGGCAATCCTGTCAAAGAATACGTGGTTAAAACCGACTTGTTCGTTACGGAGGATAATACTTTCCTTGATGCCCAGGTAAAAATTGCCCTGCGCAATTGCGGCTTTATTGACCCGGAAAACATCGAAGAATATGAGCTCAGAGGTGGCTACAAGGCCATTAAAGATATTGCGATTCATAAAACCGAACCTGCTGCCATAATTCAAACTGTACTTGATAGTGGTTTACGGGGTCGTGGAGGAGGCGGTTTCCCCACCGGACTGAAATGGAGGTTCGCAGCCAATAACCAATCTGACGAAAAATATGTAATCTGCAATGCTGACGAGGGCGACCCTGGCGCATTTATGGATCGCTCCTTACTGGAAGGCGACCCACATTCCGTGCTGGAAGGAATGATCATTGCTGCCTACTCAATCAGTGCAACCGGGGGCGTAATCTACTGTCGCGCCGAGTACCCTTTGGCCATCAAACGCTTGAACATTGCTCTTGATCAGGCGCGAACCAAGGGCTATCTGGGTGAAAATATTTTAGGAAATGAAGGGTTCGACTTTGATATTTATATAAAAGAAGGCGCAGGCGCTTTCGTTTGCGGCGAAGAAACCGCATTGATCGCCTCAATTGAAGGTCAGCGTGGCATGCCGCGTAAAAGGCCGCCTTTCCCGGCTGTTTCCGGTTTATGGAAAAAACCTACCAACATCAACAATGTTGAAACTTTTGCCAATATTCCCTGGATTGTTAGCAATGGCGCTCCTGCTTATGCAAAATATGGAACCGAAAAAAGCAAAGGAACCAAAGTATTTGCGCTGGCAGGAAAAGTAAAACGCTCAGGCCTGGTAGAAGTACCGATGGGTATCAGCATCAGGGATATTATTTTTAAGATTGCCGGCGGCATAAAGGATAACAAACGTTTTAAAGCAGTGCAATTGGGCGGCCCTTCCGGTGGTTGCATTCCCGAGTACATGGCTGACACCATTGTAGATTATGATTCCGTAAACGCAACTGGCGCCATCATGGGTTCGGGTGGAATGGTGGTAATGGACGAAACCACCTGCATGGTGGATGTTGCTAAATTTTTCCTCGATTTCACCCAAAAGGAAAGTTGCGGAAAATGTACTTTCTGCCGCATTGGAACAAAACGCATGCTCGAAATACTCCAGCGCATCACCGAAGGCGAAGGAAGGGAAGGAGATATAGAAATGCTGGAAGAGCTGTCGGTTCAGATAAAGGAAAACTCGCTCTGCGGCTTGGGTCAGACGGCTCCGAACCCGGTTTTAACTACTTTACGCTATTTCAGGGATGAGTACCAGGCCCATATTCATGATAAGAAATGCCCTGCCCTGGCTTGTAAAAAACTGGTCACTTACAAAGTCTTCGACGACAAATGCACCGGTTGCACCGTCTGCGCTAAAAACTGCCCGGTAGATGCCATTTCAGGCAGCCGCAAAGAAATCCACTTCATTGACCAGGATAAATGCATTAGGTGCGGGGTTTGCTACTCGAAGTGTAAGTTTGATGCTATCGTATTATCGTAGAACTACAAATTATCAAGTTGGCAGTTGGCAAGATGCAGTTGGCAATAACGAGAACCACGAAAACAGAAAAATTATTTCGATAACCAAGGTTAGCAAATGCGACAACCTTCATGATAAAACAAGGAATACAAGCCCCGGGGAGCGAGGGGATTGAAGCCCTGAGGCATTAAAAACTATGTGAAAACTATGTGTCTATTGTGTCTATGTGGTAAAAAACTTTAAAGAGTTTGTTGAATTTTAGACTTTAGACATTGAACTTAATGGAAGATTAATAATGGACAACTTGAACATCTTACTCGACGGCAAAAAGGTAAATGGCCTTAAAAATGAGACCATTCTCAAACTGGCAAACCGCTATGGCATTGAGATTCCAACACTCTGCAACGATCCACGGCTCGAACCCTATTCGAGTTGTTATGTGTGTGTGGTGGAAGTGGAAGGTATGAAAAATTTGCAACCTTCCTGCAGTACCTTGCTAACTGAAGGCATGGTACTGAACACTAATAATGAAAAAGTTCGCAAGGCGCGAAAAGCCGCGCTCGACTTGCTGTTGAGCAACCATTATGCAGATTGCCTCGGTCCTTGCGTGCAAACTTGTCCGGCAGGCGTTGATGTGCAAGGTTATATTTCGATGATCGAAAAGGGAAAATATAGTGATGCCGTGGCCATCATCAAGGAAACCAATCCTTTGCCGGCTATTTGCGGGCGTGTTTGTGTGCGACCCTGTGAAGTGGCTTGCCGCCGCAACCTTTTGGATGAAGGCGCTGCCGTGGGCATTGATTACCTGAAGCGCTTCGCCGCAGACCGTGACCTGAAATCACCCGACAAATACAAACCAAAGCTTAAGCCCGAAACAGGAAAGAGAATTGCTGTTATTGGTGCCGGACCTGCTGGTTTATCGGCTGCTTTCTTCCTTCGTAAGGAAGGCCATGCGGTGGATATTTTTGAAGCCGCGCCCAAGGCTGGCGGCTGGCTGCGTTACGGCATCCCTGAATACCGCCTGCCCAACGACCTGCTGCAAAAAGAAGTGGACAACATCACCGAAATGGGCGCCAACATCCATTACAACATGCGCCTGGGCGATAACCTCAGCTACAAAGATTTGCAGGAGAATTACGATTCAGTGATCCTCGGCATCGGTTCGCAAAAAGGAACGCGTGTGGGTTGCGATGGAGATGATGCTGGCAACGTGCTTTCAGGCATTGATTTCCTGAAAAAGATGGAACTCACCGGCGAGAAGATGGATTTCCGCGGAAAAACCGTGGCCGTGGTAGGTGGTGGAAATACTGCCATGGACTGCTGCCGCACTTCGCTGCGTTGCGGCGCTGAAAAGGTCTATGTTATTTATAGGCGAACCGAAAAAGAGATGCCCGCCAATCCCATTGAGATCCATGAATCAAAGCTGGAAGGTGTTGAATATTTGTTTCTTACGAACCCATTGCGCATCAATAAAGATGAAAATGGCAACCTGAAATCTGTAACTTGTTTACGCATGGAATTAGGCGAACCAGATGCTTCAGGTCGCAGACGTCCTGTGCCGGTTGAAGGTTCTGACTTTGACATAGAACTGGATTACATGTTGGCTGCCATTGGGCAGAAAACCGATGTGAACTTTATTGACAACATCAACAGTGACGCCAACAACGGTCAGCTCGTGGTGAACAAATGGGGCGATATTGACGCCAACAAAAACACACTGCAAACCGGCATTCCCTCTGTTTTTGCCGCCGGCGATGGTGTTACTGGCCCGGCCACCCTGATTGAGGCCATCGCCCAGGCACGCATTGCCTCGCATAGTTGCGATCTCTTTTTGAAAGGCGAACCGGTTCTTCCAATGAAAAAACAGTTCATCAGCAAAAAGGACAATTTCAAGGAGCAACCAAAAGAGGATTATGCTGGGAAATTTGCGACCCAAATGCGTCACGAAATGCCCACGCTTCCGGCGGAAGCCCGAAATAATTTTAAAGAAGTGGAATTGGGTTACGAAAACGAGGAAGTGGCCATCACCGAAAGCCATCGCTGCCTGGAGTGCGGCTGCGTTGAACTTTTCAGTTGCGATCTCAAAGACCTTTCTACAGAATACAATGCTGAACAAAAACATTACGAAGGCGAGTTCAAACAATATGAGGTGGATTTCCGCCATCCATACATTGAGATTGACAACAATAAATGCATCCTTTGTTCCCGATGCATCCGCATCTGCCATGAAGTTGTGGGTGCAAATGCACTGGGATTGATTAACCGGGGATTCGATACTTTTGTTGCGCCCAGCATGGAACTGCCTTTGCAGGAAACCACCTGCGAATCCTGCGGATTGTGCATTTCGGCTTGTCCGACAGGCGCTATCATTGAAAACACCAAATTCAAGCCCGGTCCGGTAAAAACCGAAGTTGTGGAAACCATCTGTAATTTCTGCTCCATTGGTTGTACGATCCAATTGCACCACCGCAATGGTTTTGTGATGCGGGTTACAGGCGCCAGCGGCCTCGTGAACAAAGACGGCAACCTCTGCCGCTATCCCAAATTCGGCTATAATTTTATGAACGATCGCTCACGCCTCAAACAACCCATGCTGAAAGTGAACGGCAGGTTCGAACCCATCAGCTTTGAGCAAGCTTACGACTTGATTGCAGAGAAAATCAAAGCGGCGAAACCGGAAGAAAACTATTTTTTCGCCGGCGCACGACTTAGTAACGAGGAATTGTACCTGGTTCAGAAATTGGCCCGTGCTGGCGCCCAGACCAACAATGTGAGCAGTTTCCATTATTTCGGGCGGGGCAGTGGCTACCGCAATAATTCCCTGGCCAACGTTCCCCTCGACCAGCTTGAAGGGGCTTCACGCTTCATCCTGTTGGGTTCGGAAATCAATACCGACCATGCTGTGGCTGGATTTATGGTCAACAACATCAGCTTCCGCAAAGGCACGCCTGTTGAGGTGGTTACGGTTCGCGAACATAGCAGCATGGAATACAAGGTGAATGCTATAATGAAGATAAAATCTTATTATCATTTCCTCAAGGCTGTGAATCATTATCTGATTTCTATGAACCTGCAGAACCAATTGTTTATCAACGACCGCTGCGAAGGTTACGATGAATACAAGGCTGCGTTGCTGGCCGAAGATTTTAAAGCACTGATAATTGAATCCGGTATTAGCGAGGAAATGCTGATTCGCTGGGCGGTGGATTACAACAACGAGATGAACGCTGTGCTGTTCTTCTCCGAAAAAGAACTCTCGGGTCGCGCCTGCCAGGAAGTTTTCAACCTGGCCATGATTACCGGCAAGTTGAGCAAAACCGCCAACGGCCTGGTGGCGCTCAAGGAAAAGAACAACGCCCACGGCCTATACGACATGGGTGTGCATCCTGAAACTGGCCCAGGCTATGGCAGCATTAACGATGAAAACTACCGCAAGGTGTTGCAAGAAGTCTGGAGTATCAATGATCTGCCTACAGAGCACAGTTGCACTTTTGATGCCTATAAAAACAAGGCTTTTAAGAACCTATTCATATTTGGTGAAGACCCGCTAGGTTGCGCTGTGAAGCCAGAAGAAGTGAAGCAATTCCTCAACAGGGCATCCTTTAAAGTGGTGCAGGATTATTTCCTGACCGCCACGGCCGAACAGGCTGATCTAATCCTACCTGCTTCCCTGCCTACCGAAACCGGAGGCAGCTTCACCAATACCCAGAAGATGATACAGCATTTCGATGCCGGATTACATCCTGCGGTTGCGCATACTTCATGGCAGCAACTGGCAGAATTGCTGAAGAAATTTGGACTGAATGGGATTGATTCCCCCGCTGATGCACTGAATGAAGCTTTCACCATCCTCCAGGAAACCCAGCGCGACGAAAAATTCCGCTTCCGCCACACCAACCACGACAACCACAACCGCATGTTCGACCACGGCTGCGATGTGGTGAATAAGAGGTTTGATGAGGAGTTTGGAGAATTGATAAGAGGGATATAGCGATAGCATCGCTTGGAGCGATACTATCGCTACTTAATATTTTGGTTAATCCAAGAGGAATTTAATAATGTGCCTGGCCAGTGTTTCGTTGATTTCTCTGTGACGTGGAACAGGCTGAGATTTTTTTGTGGAAGGATTTTGATACCAATCATGTTTGCCCCCATGTCTGATCAGAATACAGCCGGAGGATTCAGGTTCCTTAATCAAATCCCTGGGTTTCATGCGATTTCAAGTTCTCCGGTTTTTCTTACGGTAGGAATTTTATCACTTTTGAGGTCGCGGTAAATATCCTTCAGATTTTCTTTCAACTCTTCAAGTGTTTCACCCTGAGTCATATAATCAGGATATTCTTCAATATGTCCCAGCCAGAAATCGCCTTCCTGCCAAAAACTATACTTGATTTTCATCGCGTAATAAATTTTAGCAAAGTTACGATTCTTTCAGGTAAATTTTTGGTAGCTGACTTTACGAAATCATGCCGGATGCAAAAACTCCCACCAAATTGGGAGAAAGGGCTTGGGGTGGTTCTGGGTGTGTTTTAGCGATAGGATCGCTTTGAGCGATACTATCGCTATGAGACGGGACATTTAAAATAAAAGCGCTCTGGCGAAATACCCACCAGAGCGCAAGAAATTAGAATAAATGAATTTTAACTATTGCTTGATCAGCTTGCGCTGTGTCTGTCCAGCACTATTCCCGGCAACTAGAAAATATACTCCTGAAGGCAAATTGCTTAGGTCAATCTGCCTGGTTAGAGGAAGACCATTAGTTTGCAGCATGGTTTCGTAAACTGTTTTGCCCATCAGATCAGTAATAGTCACCGCCAGCTGTCCAGGGTTAGGGTCGTTGATTGCTAGTGTAAACACCCCTGTATTTGGGTTCGGAAAGATATTCATGTTCATTGATAGCACATTCATCCCCGGCATTCCGGTTAGCATTGATATTTCAATATCATCAATGGCTATATCGCTTAACTGGTCAGGACCGGTTACACCTCTGAACCTGAAATTCACTTTATTGCCTAAGAACTCATTTAGTGGGATAATGGCTTGCTGCCAGTCGTTGCCCTGATCGCTGATGAGTGGCGGGATGATATCCAGGTAAATCATGTTGTTCATAAAAGCATCTACATGCAAACGGCCAGTATTAACCCCCCACATGTGATACCAGAAACTAAGGGCTGCAGCATCGGCTGCGGTAAAGTCGAAGCATGGCGAGAGCAGGAGGCCTTCGCGGTTGAAGCACAAAACGGAGGCTTCAAGATAAAGATAGTTGCCTTCAGCAGTGCCGGTGGTATGATCCACTGAAGGGCCCGTACCTACCGAAGGGGTATTGCCACCATGTGTGCGCCAGTCAATCTGGTCTTCAGAGTTGTTGATGAGGTTCACCCATTCATCTCCGATAGGGCAGGAATACTGCTCACAGGTGGGCCATGTCATACAACGTTCAAAATCTTCAAAATCCTGACTGTAATAAGGGTATGGAACAATGGCATCGCCATCTAAAACGCGAATGACCTGCGTGATCGTGTCATTGTTGTTGTTTGTGTCATCCGGATGGTTAACCCATACTTTCAGGATGTGTTCCCCCGGTTCAGAAAGATCAATGAGGGTTGTAAACTGAACCATAGCGCTGCTATCGGGCGGCAATATAATACCCTGAAATTCACTAATATCTTCACTTCCGTTAACATTGAAGCCTGCAGTAAAATTATCAATTGAATCTGCAGCAATATTCCTGATTGACACAGCTACGGGGAATTCAGTCAGATCGCTACAGGTGTGATAAACACGCCATGCTGTGGATGTTATGTCTTCCATCGTGAGATCAGCCTGCTGGCAGTTGAACATTCCTGCAGTTTTTCGCAATGAGTTAGCCCTGCGGCCAACTATGCCATCATCGCTGATAGCCTGCACTGAAACCCATGTTTCTGCTGTTGTGACATCGCTGAAAATATAGGAAGTGAGGGGAGTAACCGCAATTGAGTCCATATACTTCTCGCCCAGAATTCTAACTATGTATTGGCTAGCCCCGTAAACAGGTTCCCAGGTTAACCTGAAAGAAGTCTGGCAAGACCAGTCAATGTTTAGGTTCGCAGGAACACCAATGATATTGAACGGAAAATCACCGGTTGCGCTTTGGTCACCACGGGAGATTCTTACGATTGCTTCGTGGGTAGCGGCCACCGGAACAATCCAATTATAATATCTTTGAACGGAACTGATGTTTTCGGCAATCAGCGTCCAGGTCGCTCCATTATCCAGCGAATATTCAAGTGTGAATGGTTCATCACTGTCTGATGCATCCCACCTGATCATTTCAGTTTCGCCCGGCGCAAACGACTCGCCACCAAATGGGTAGGTTATCATTAACCCCGGCGTGATAAATTCCCAGGTGAAAAAATAGGGCTGGGGACCTTGCGGGATCAAATGACCTGTGATGCTGATCTCATACGTGCCGGAAAGTGGGTTTTTGATGGTTACCTGTTCTACATTGTTGATGCTATCCACACCGCGAACCGCAGGTGTATTGAGATTTACCGGGTTGGGTGTGTGATCCAGTATCCAGGGAAGAAAAGCTTCTTCTTCAGGATCGGTGACGACGAGATTAAGATTGTTTACCAGGGCCTTGCTTGCACCGATGCTGGCTTCGTAGTCAGTCCAATAGAGCATAATCCTGAGTTCATGAAGATCTTCAGGAACCTCAAGCAAATGCGTTATCACTTCGCCTTGTTCTATTTGGGTTGAATCGTAACGATACTCTTCAATTGTTTTGGCCGCCCTGAGCGCATTGACACGGCCAAATCCGAAACGGAAATCAGGGCCTGCATTGCCGAGATCGTCGGCTGTGTTCATTAAAATGGCTTTCATGAGACCACCATTGGGATCAGCGCCTTCATTATTCAGGCGATGTGCCTGGTATAACTGCGCCAATACTCCTGAAATTCCGGGGCAAGCCATAGAAGTTCCAGACTTCAATGTGTACAGGTTTGGATTTGTAGTGGAGTTTACTGATGAACCTTTTGCTACAATCTCAGGCTTTATACGTCCATCGTGTGCGGGGCCCCGACTGCTGGAGTTTGATAAGCCATCAGTAAGGTTTACATTGCCTACAGCGAATACATTTTTCCCGGCTTTATGCCCGCCGGTAATATTTCCCCAGCCCGAACCTGCTCCGTAGCCACAGTTGCTTGTTCCATCGTTACCGGCTGAGAAAACATGCATCAGGGCTGGCATTAACCTCGACTGCTGATCCATCGTCCGGGCCAGCGATGTATAACCTGCATTGCAGCCATTGCTGTAAGAAGTTGATGTAATCCGGATTCCTGGCAAACTATAGTGGTTCGCAAGCAGATTAAAGCCCTGATAACCGGAAGCGCCATAAACGTACAGCGTTGATGCCGGCGCCATTCCCTGTGCTTTTGGATCAAGATTGCCAGATCCCATGATGGTTCCGGCAATATGATCGCCATGATCACCTGAATTGTAGGAAACGTATTGCTGACCAATTCTTCCTTGATAGTCAATGTGTGGGCCGACAATTCCGTCGTCCTGCAACATGACATTAACACCACTGCCATTATACTTTCGGCCAAGAGAATGGGCACTGTTAATGCTTGTTGACCTGTGCAGGGTGGTGGCAGTGCCATTTTCGGGTTCTGAAGGCGGATATATTGGTTCAATAAACTGAATATAATCCTGAGCAGCCAACCAGCTGATCTCTTCAATTGGCGCTGAAACAAGCATATATCCTGACGTGAAACCATTTTCAACCAGATGAATGTTCCTGGCTGCGAACTGGCTGGTCAGTTGCGATTGTTCAACAGTAAGAAAGTGATGCACGAATAATTCTATGCGGTTACCTTCTCTTAAAGCATACTCAGGATAATCCTGAGTGAAAAGCGTTAAGTCGAGTTTGTAAGCAGGTTGAATTTCAAGCACCGCCCGGGCCTTATATTGTTGCAATACTGCCGGGTTCGCACCGGGATTGATAGCCGCGTAATACGACATGTTAGGGATATAATCGTATAAAATAATTCCTTCACTGGCGAGTAAATCGCGGGTTAAGCGGTTCGGGATTTCATTGAATTGTATAATCCGGTACAACACATCGGTATGTTCCTTTGTGTTGAAGTCGCCAATGAACTCCTGGATGTTTTCCGTCGTATGATAATCTCCCGTACGGAACATCAGTGAAAAATTACCTGCGCTTTGTGTTTGCGATTTCGCGAGCGGAGCAAAAACAGTGAAAAACAGGCTTATCAGAAGGAAAGGTGTAATGGTTTTGGTTTTCATCAGGTGTTAGTATTTGGTTATCTTAGGGTTACAACAAATCTGGCCAGCACTTGTTTGGTAACAGCCTACAAATATATACAATCCTATTTGTAAACAGTCTAAACTGGATAACTCACACCGCTAAGACGCAATGAAGCAAAGATTTGATTTAAAAGAGAATAAGAGAATGTTGATTACAACAAACATCATTGGCTTTTTTAATTCAGAGAGGCTTATTCTTTAAGCCTTAGCGGTTTATGCTGTTATTCTGTAAAACTTTATTTTTTTAGAAATAATACAGGCTAAATAGCACTACTCTCCGACTAAAATAATCAACTCATCGTGAAATGCCTTTATTTGCTTAACCTCTACGAGGTATTTGAGTCGCTGGGGTAACTTCTTACTACAATACTTTATCGCCTACGGCGAACCCGCTTTGCTGCGAGACAAGTTCCGCGTAGCGGATAAGGTATTGTAGAACAAGCGTTTGATATTCTGTTTTATTTCCACGTAGTGGATTAACAAATTTTAGTCGGATAACAGTGGCTAAATAGCCTCATTTTTTTGACCCCAGAATTATAGGCAGTTGAATATTTGAACACTGGGTATTTATCGAACCTTAGAAGGATCGTAACACCAGTTAGCAATAAATGTTATTTGCTCCCTGAAAGCGGGAGGTTCGCAGACTGCAAAACAAAACCTTTCATGATTGCTACTGCACCACCAACTTCCGGGTTTGAACCTGGTCGCCGGCGCTGATCGTATAAAAATATATTCCCGGAGTAAACATGCTCACATCCGTTTGAATTACATGTTGCCCTGAACCCAAAACACCTATGGCTTCTGAGTAAAGCATTTGCCCGTGAAGATTGGATATTTCAATTTTCACTTCCATAGTCTGTTGCAACTCAATGGCAATAATCGTGATCTCTCTGGCCGGGTTCGGAAAAATGGAAGAAACACTCAAATATGGATGGTTCACAGCATTATCCAATACATTTAGCAGGATATAATCGACATAATTAATTGAGTAATCAGATACATATCTGTACTGCACTGGCAAAACCGGATCACCTCCAGGTATGGATTGTAGGGCAAAAGGAATCAGAAACCCATTTTCCCGAACAAATAAAATGGGCGAGGAT
The DNA here is from genome assembly GCA_014860575.1 of Bacteroidales bacterium. Classification (NCBI taxonomy): domain Bacteria; kingdom Pseudomonadati; phylum Bacteroidota; class Bacteroidia; order Bacteroidales; species Bacteroidales bacterium. The sequence continues at coordinate 154,330 of JACZJK010000057.1, read as the reverse complement.
ACAGCCATATGCGTTTCAAGCCAAATATCCGAAAGAAAAGTGACATTGAAAACATCAGTAAACAATTGTGTTTCCACATCATATCCCTGACACCAGATATCAGGCAATATATTTTCATACACTCCTTCAAAATCCGAATCGGACCAGGAAAACACCAGAACACTGCCATCTGCGGTTGTTGAAACCTGTGACCGGTTATCCATGCATAAATCATCATGACACCCCCGAAAAGTTTTGTTATGCGTTATGTACCTTCCAATCCATGTACTTCCCTGGTCGAGGGAGAAGACATGAAACGTTGCGCCATAACCATTGCCGGCATTAATGGCATAAGGCTGCTCAAAGTGTACGCCGCTCACGCCGATGGTTACACAAATGTGTGGGTTTCCATACAAATCAATGCCCAGGCCGTGCTCATATGCAGTTTGATAAACAACTGAATCGCGGTGAATGGGCCCGAACTCTTCAAATAGCACTTCCAGATAAGTATCGCTGATATAGTTTTTAACTTCTGGTAAGCCAACAGCCCACCAAGGATTACTGCTGAGGGTTCGCTCCATGTAATGCCGCCGTCAATGGTTTTCAGCAATACCGGGTAAATTCCGCCACCCGCTGCAAATGGATCTGAAAGATTATCAAAAAGCATAGAGATATAGCCTGTAAGTCCATCCGGGCCAAATGATATTTTCAGGTCCACAGGCATCGACATCCCACCCGGCTGTGCGGGCAAGGGCAACAAAACCTGACTGTATTCGTAATTGCCGGTTGAAGCACTGAAAACACCTCTGCTAAGCGCAAGGCTATCACCATAGCTGCTTCTGTCGCCAGTAACAATCTGTGCAACGGCAAAAACATCACCGTTAGCCGGGTTGATTGTAAATGCGAGCGACCCTGAGCAGGCAACGCCATCCCAGACGCTAAATATTGGGTCGCTGCTTTGATCCAGCTTATGTATCCCCGAAAGGTATTGTCCATCCTGCGAAAGTGCGAACCATGTGTAATAAGCCAGCTCCGGGTTGGTGTTGCCTGCCGGGTTATAAATTCCTCCCTGGGCAAAATATGCAGGCAGTCCGCCCTGACCGGGATCATATACCGGAATGTTCAGCATCCAGGTCTGACCACCGCTGGTTGACAGGTCGTACGCAAGGTAGGTTGTGCCCAGCGCAGGAAACACCCGATGCAGGAAGGCAACAGTATTCAGGTTGTCATCGGCCCAAAGTCGTGTGATGTTGTTGCTCATGGCGTAGGCATTCGGACCCTGGCTCAGTTCTATGACATTGACTATGCCCGAAGAAGGTTCCTGAGCATACAGGTGAAGATGAATGGCTAAAAATAATGCTAACGTAAAGATGTAGGTTTTCATAAATCTGTGATTGTTTTTTTTTGATGGCTTTTAAAGGGCTAAAATACAAAATAAAAGAGGCTGTCTCAAAAGATCAAATCTTGTCATCCTGATCCGACGCGGCGGAGAAGGATCTCTTCCAAGCTTCAAAATCAGATCCTTCGTTACTCTCAGGATGACAAAAAAACAGTGAATTCACCAGTTGCGCGACATGCTCTTTTATTAAAATCTCCATGAGTTTATTTCAAAATCATCTTTCTTGTCACCGTTTGTTCATTGGCCTTAACGGTGTAGAAATAAAACCCGGGTGCAAATCCGCTCATATCAAGCTGAATAATCTGCGAACCTGGTTCTTTTATTCCCAGGTTAATAAGCTTGATTTGTTGCCCATGCAGATTGTGAACATGAATGCTTAGATTGCTTACCAGGGCAGTGTGGATGGTAATGGATGTAACGGAAGATACCGGGTTGGGAAAGTTTTGGAGTACACTCAGCGCCGGACTAAAGACCGATGGATCTTGTATTCCCACCCAGATGTCCAGTGTATAATCACTGATGTACCTATGGGTTACCGGATAAAAGATACCCTCCTTTGAAATGCCTTGGGTAGCAAAAGGCACGATCAGTTTAAGATTGCCTGTGAGTAAATTAGGCGATGCGGTTGCCATGAATGCTTCAAGCCAGATATCTGAGAGGAATGTGACATTATGTACTTCGCTATAATTTTGGGATTGAACATGGAAACCCTGGCACCATAAATCCGGCAATGTATTTTCAGCAACATCTACAAAATCGGTATCAATCCATGACAAAGCCATAACACTACCACCCATATTCATTGAAACTTGGGTCAGGTTGTCCCAGCAAAGTGTTTCATTGCATCCTCTGAAGGTTTTATTGTTGGTAACATGCCTTGCGATCCAGGAACTTCCCTGATCCTGGGAATAAATATGAAACGTAGCCCCAAACCCGTAATCGGCAATAACTTCATAGGGATTGTCGAAATGTATGCCACTCACACCGATGGTTACACCAATATGTGGATTGCCAAACATATCTACACCCAGTCCATGTTCGTAGGCAGTTTGAAAAACTACTGAATCGCGGGGCATTTGCTGGGGTGGAGGCCACAATATATGCCATTGCTCATCCATAAGGTAATTTTTAATTCCAGGCAATCCATCGGGCCCGCCGAGGATCACTGCCATAGGATCGCCCCATGAGAGCCCACCATCGGTGGTTTTCATCAATATGGGGTAAATTCCTCCTCCGGCTGCAAAGGGATCTGAAAGATTATCGAAAAGTATGGAAATATAGCCTGTAAGCCCATCAGGGCCAAATGAGATTTTCACATCCAATGGCATCGGTATTCCTTCAGCCTGGGCGGGCAGGGGTAACAACACCTGGCTAAAATCGTAATTTCCTGTTGCTTCATTGAAAACGCCCCTGCTTACAGCAAGGCTATCGTCATAACCGCTAATTGTAACAACAGGCGCTACCGTAAAAACGTCCCCGCTTAGCGGGTTGATTGTAAAAGACAGCGGCCCTGAGCAGGCAACGCCATCCCAGATGTTAAATATTGGGTCGCTGCTTTGATCCAGCTTATGTATCCCCGAAAGGTATTGTCCGTCCTGCGAAAGTGCGAACCAGGTATAATATGCCAACTCCGGGTTTGTATTGCCTGCCGGATTATAAATGCCGCCCTGGGCATAATGAGCTGGCAATCCACCCTGACCGGGATCATACACCGGAATGTTCAGTGTCCAGGTCTCTCCACCGTTGATAGAAAGATCGTATGCAAGCTGGGTTGTGCCCAGCGCGGGATATACAGGGTGCAGGAATGCAACAGTGCTCAGGTTGTCATCTGCCCAAAGGCGTGTGATGTTGTTGCTTACGGCGTAGGCACCCGGGCCCTGGCTCAGTTCTATAACATTGACAATGTCCTGGGCATGCAAGTGAAGATGCATTGCCAGCAGCGAAGCTAAAATAATAAGTGACTTTTTCATTTCCTGTAATTATTTGATGGTTTTGGGTGGGGCTAAATATACAAAAAAAAAAGACCGCTTTCGGCGGCCTTTCTAGAGAAAGTTGACTGTGCTTAATGCACTATCATTTTTCTTGTAAGCATTTGATCAGCAGCCTTAACAGTGTAGAAATAAAGTTCAGGCACAAATTCGCTCATATAAATCAAAGTTATACGGCTTTAAAACGAGCATAAAAAAAAGGCTGAATCAATTATGATTCAGCCTTTTTTAAGTGTGAATTGATTTTACTCTACAATCATTTTACGAGTCACAATCTGATCACCTGCTTTAACTGTATAGAAATACAAGCCTGGAGCAAAGGCGTTCATGTCAATCTGGAAAAGATGACGACCGGGGTTAAGCTGACCTTTATCTTCAGCCTGCACCTTTTGGCCCATGATATTATAAATATCAACAGTTACCTTAACAAGATTATCAAGTTCAACAATAAAGTTTGTTTTACCGGAAACTGGGTTAGGGTAGTTCTGAGATACCGCAAAACTGTGGTTTACAGGATTCAACTCTTCGTTTCCAATATGGATGAACATTGATTCGTTGATCATGAAATCGGTAATATATTTGAAAGTAACTTCACTATCTGGTGAACCACCAACGAGTGTCTGGTAAACCAAAGGAATAATATAATCATTACCTTCTGTGAATACATAATAAGAAGCAGTTCCCATAAATGCCTCGAGCCAGCCCTCAGAAAGGAAGGTTACATTGAAAACATCGGTATAAGCATGGGTTGCCACATCAAATCCAACGCACCAGATGTCTGGCATAATATTATCCGTTACACCTTCAAAATCAGTATCAATCCATGAAAGGAATATTTTGCTTCCATCCATGGTGGTGGAGATTTGTGAACGGTTGTCCTCGCTGATATCAGCAAAAGCGCCACGGAATGTTTTGTTGTGAGCAACAAATTTTGCCATCCAGGTTAAGCCCTGATCCAATGAGAAAATATGAAACGTTGCACCAAAACCACCGCTGGCGATGATAGAATAAGGAGTGTCAACGCTGGCTATACCAATGGTAACAGAAATGTGAGGGTTGCCATACATGTCAACAGCGAGATCATGGTCAAAAGCCGTAGTGTAAAGAACTGAATCACGGTGAACAAGTTCTGGGTTCACCCACAGTTCATTCCACAATGCATCTGTGAGATAGTATTTAATTTCTGTTAAACCTTCAGGGCCGCTCATTACAACGGCAATTGGATCGCTCCATGTTTGTCCGCCATCGGTTGTTTTGTAGAGAACAGGATAATTTGCATATCCAGCAGCAAACGGATCATCACCATTATCCCAAAGCAACGACATATAACCTGTCATACCATCAGGAGCAAAGGCAATTTTTTCATCAGAAGGAGCATTTCCGGCAACAAAGGCAGGTGCATACATCAATGTTTGTGCGTAGTCATAGTCAGATATTGTTGCATTGTATGTTCCTTTAGTTATAAGCAGTGTATCAGTGTATTGATTACCAAGACCGTCAATTAATGAACTTTCAAAAACCCAGATGTCACCATTCACTGGATTAATATGCATTGTAGAAGGAACATTCTGTCTGTAAGGGCCCTGGCTTGACCAATCCTGTTGAGTTGGGTCAGCAGAAAGATCCATTTTGAAAGCGCCTGCAGCATAGCCTCCCCATGATGCACCGCCTGTGTTGCTACCATCAAGCGTAGCAGCAAAATAAGAAAAAACAGCGTTGGAAGGATCTGTATTGCCTGCCGGGTTATAAAGTAAACCCTGTGGATACCGGGCATTGGCTCCGCCAAGAGTTGGATTATAAACCTCGTTGTTGACATCCCATGTCATACCACCATCAGTAGAATATCCAAATCCTACATAACCACTACCCGGAGGTGCTGTCATCCTATGAGTAAAAGTAATTGCATCCAGATTGTCATCAGCCCATAATGCAGTGCGGCCACCATTGTAAAGACCAAAAGCATTGAATGAGTTGCCGATATCAATGATGTTAACGATATTAACATCAGTTGTTGATTTTACCGGTTTAGCCGGAGCTGTAACAGAACTGATTACAGGAGTTCTGTTTAATAATGTTTCTTCGAAGTTGCGTTCGGTTCTGACCTCAGGCTGAATGCCTGGTTTCATGTCGAACTGTTGAGCACTGACTGCCAGCATTGCAGTAAACGAAACTGCAAGGAGTAGGACTTTTTTCATAAGCTTTCTTTTTTTTAGTTAATTGTTAGTAAATATTGAGTTGATGCTTCAAGCCTTGAAGCAGAAATCCCAGTTTAAAAAAATCAAGCCTGATTACTGTTGGTACTCAACTTCCTTTATTTGATATTCATTCCAGAAATTGAAGCAAAATGGTTGATAGTGATGCAAAAGTATAAAAAATACTTTATAAGCTGATGAAATAAGAACAAAAAAGGTCGAATCCTTAAAGATTCAACTCCGTTGATTATGGTGACAAAGCTTAATTTATGATAAGCTTTCTTGTTACAAACTGGTCGCCGGATGTTGTAGTGTAGATGTATACGCCTGACTTATAACCTATGGCATCAATGCTAACATGTGTGAGCAAAAAAAGCTGCCTCACGAATGAAGCAGCTTTTTGCAAGTAGTAAAGAAATAACTATTCTACGATCATTTTGCGGGTAACCACCTGGTCGCCTGCTTTTACGGTATAAAAATATAATCCAGGAGCGAAACCGTTGATATCCAACTGAACAAGGTGACGTCCATTGTTGAGCATCCCTTTATTTTCAGCGTAAATCTTCTGCCCCATGATATTGAACAACTCAATAGAAACCTGGGCACGTGTTTCGAGCTCCACAACAAACTGTGTTTGTTCGTTTGCAGGATTTGGATAGTTTTGTGAAACTGCAAAAGTGTTCATTTGTGGGTTTTCAACTCCTACCCGATAAAAATCTGCCTCATTTAATGTAAAGTCAGCAATGTATTTGAAAACAACTGGTTGAAGGGGGTCTCCGCCAGCAATCGTTTGATATGCAAAGGGTACAACATAATCATTGCCCTCGTGAAATACATAGTATGAAGCAGTTCCCATGTATGCTTCAAGCCAGCCTTCTGAAAGGAAGGTAACATTGAAGACATCTGTGAACATTTGTGTCTCAATATCATAACCTTGGCACCAGATATCAGGCATAATATTATCGGTAACACCTTCGAAATCAGTATCGAGCCATGAGAAGAAAATTTTGCTTCCGTCATGTGTAACACTTAATTGCGAGCGGCTGTCTTCGCTGATTTCGCCCCATGTACCACGGAAGGTTTTATTATGGGTAATATACCTTGCAATCCAGGTTTCCCCCTGATCAAGTGAATAAATGTGGAATGTAGCTCCAAATCCGCCACTGGCAATAATTGAATAAGGGGTGTCAGTGCTGGCAACCCCAATAGTCACACAAATGTGAGGGTTTCCATACATATCAACTACAAGGTCGTGAGCAAATGCGGTAGTATACAATACTGAATCGCGATGCACCAATTCGGGGTTTACCCATAAATTGTTCCAGTCATCTTCAGTGAGATAGTATTTCACTTCTGGCAGCCCATCTGGTCCGCTCATTACAACAGAGATAGGATCGCTCCAGGTTTGGCCACCATCAGTCGTTTTAAGAAGCACAGGATAATAAGCAAAACCGGCTGCAAATGGGTCATCGCCATTGTCAAAAAGCATTGACATATAGCCAGTCATACCATCAGGGCCAAAGGCAATTTTTTCGTCAGCGGCTGCATTTCCAGGAGTAAATGTGGGTACATACAACAGCGATTGTGAATAGTCATAGTCATCCGTTGTTTCATTGAATGTTCCTTTGGTGATGACCAGGGTGTCAGTATATTGATTACCTAAGCCATCAGTTAGAGCTGATTCAAAAACCCAGACATCACCAGTCACAGCATTGATATGCATGGCTGAGGGAACATTTTGTTTGTAAGCGCCTTGCGAAGACCAGTCATGTTGAGTCGGGTTCGCTGATTGATCAAGTGGATGAACGCCTGCACAATAACCTCCCCAAGAATCAGGAGCAAGGCTCCCGTCAAGGGTGGGTCCAAAATAAGAATAAAATGCATTGTCAGGATCAGTGTTGCCAACGGGATTGTTAATAACTCCCTGTGGGTAACGTGCATTGGCACCACCGGCTGTTGGATTATATACCTGGATGTTAGTTGTCCATGTCCAACCAGCATCGGTGGAGAGGTCATAAGCAAGAAAACCACTTCCCGGAGGAATAGCCATGCGATGTGTGAAGGTAACAGTATTCAGATTGTTATCTGCCCACAATGCAGCACGTCCACCATTGTAAAGTCCATAGGCATTAGCAGAATTGCCCATAGGGATGATGGTTACAATGCCGCCTGCTTTGTTTTCCATAACCGGTTTTACAGGAATCTGGAAAGCTGTTACTGCTGATGAACTTTTGATCAGGCTTTCCTCAATATTACGTTGAGGTTTTTCATCCGTACGGATGTCGTTTTTTACAGAATAATTCTGTGCAGTAATTGCCACCATGGCAAAAATGGCTACTGCGGAGAGTAAGACTTTTTTCATACGCGTTAACAATTTTTGGTTATTAATAATTCGTCGAGCCAAAAGTAATAATAATTTAATCCAAATAGACCAAACAAAGGTTTTTTTTGCACTTAAAAGTTAATTTTAGTTCGATTTTCCAATGGGTTCAAAGGATTAGCGGATTTATAATTTTTAAACAATGTGTACAATATATGCCGGTATTTACATCTTTTCTATCTTTGCCCCATGATACGCACCCAGGTTTTTAAGCTAATCCAAAAAGATATTTCGCTCGAACTCAAGCGTCCCTACCTGTTCAATGGCATGCTGTTGTACATGGTTTCAACGGTTTTTGTTTGCTACCTTGCCTTTCAGGGAATTATTGAACCCAGGACCTGGAACGCACTTTATTGGATCGTTCTGTTGTTTGCTGCAGTGAATTCGGCAGGACGCAGTTTCTCCGACGAATTTTCCTCCAGGCACTTATACTATTATACCCTTGCGAACCCGGCTTCCATCATTATTGCCAAAATGGGCTACAATGCAATGTTGCTTGTGATCCTTTCGCTGCTTGGTTTCCTGGCTTTTTCGGTTTTTCTTGGCATGCCGTTCGGCAGTATTTTCATGTTCTTTGTGGTGGCTGTTTCCGGTAGTTTTGGCCTGGCATTGCTGCTTACCATGGTTGCGGGAATTGCTTCACGGGCGGAACAAAATTTCACACTCATGGCCATCCTCAGTTTCCCGATCGTATTGCCGAAATTATTGATTTTAATGAACCTCACCGGAAATGCCATGCAAGCGGCTGACTGGGCCCTGGCATCAAAACCGCTTTTCGCCCTCTTTGCCTTGCAGGCGCTTATTATTGTGCTGGCACTGGTTTTATTCCCTTATCTATGGAAAGAATAAATTTAAAGCTATGAAACAAAATACCCGCTGGATATATAAAGCCCTTGGCATGATTCTTCTCATTTATGCACTGGTAGGAGGGCTTACCATTCAGTTGCCTTACGAGCTGCCGATTATTTACGAAAGCATCCGCAACCTGTTTTATCATGTGAGCATGTGGTTTGCGATGATGTTTATTCTTTTTATATCCTTTATTTATAGTTTACGATACCTCAAAGGTTTTGATCCGGCCCACGACAGAATTGCTGCGCAGGCTGCCCAGGTCGGCATTGTTTTCGGAATGCTTGGTATTTTCACCGGCATGCTTTGGGCCAACGAAACCTGGGGCGCACCCTGGGTTCGCGACCCGAAACTCAATGGTGCAGCCATGAGCCTGCTGGTTTATTTTGCCTATATGATCCTGCGGTCTTCCATAGGTGATGAGGAAAAAAGAGCCAGGATATCGGCAGTTTACAATATCTTTGCATTCGTGCTGATGATTATATTTATTGGCATCCTGCCGAGGTTTGGAGGCGAATCGCTGCATCCGGGCCAGGCAGGCAGCCCGATGACCGTGGCTGAACTGGACCCAACGCTGCGCATGGTTTTCTATCCGGCCATTATTGGCTGGTTGTTGCTTGCAGTTTGGATTTTGGAAATCAGGGTCAGAATGCGGCGGATTCATGATAATTTACAAGGGAGGCAACAATGATTGATGAAAATAAAATGTATGTGGTGATCGGCGTGCTGCTGATCATTTTATTGGGTTTGTTTGTTTATCTGATCAGCATTGATCTGAAACTTCGCAAACTGGAAAAGAAAACCCGTGAAATGGGTTCGGATCTCAATGAAGCTGGAAATATTCAAATAAAAGAAAATCAATGAAAACAAAGCATATTCTCGCCATACTCGGTGTAGCCATTATCACCGGCATCATCATAACCACTTTTTCAGGTGCAGGAACCTATAGCTATTTTGATGAGGCTTATGCACACCAGGGCCGCGACTTCCATATCATCGGAACCCTCAACACGGAAAAACCCCTGGAATACGACAGCCGGATTGACCATAATCTTTTTGCATTTTATATGTTTGATCAGCAAGGCAAGGAGTCGAAGGTAATCTACCGCGGTGCCAAGCCACAGGATTTTGAGAAATCGGAACAGGTTGTCATTATTGGCAGCGCCGAAGCTGATGCTTTCCATGCCAAACAACTCCTCCTGAAATGCCCCACCAAGTACAACGAAGAGGGTTTGCCGCAGGAGTTTAATGAGGAAGCCTATTGAGAAGTTCAAAATTCAAAATTCCAAGCTCCAAGCCCCAAGTTCCAAGAGCCATGACCCAAGTCTAAAGTCCAAAGCTCAAAATTCAAAGTCTAAAGACCAAAATTTAAAGTTGGCAGTTGGCAGTTTGCAGTTGGCAAAAGGGAAAGCACATCCGAGATTGGATTGGCAAACGATCAGCAGACAGAAAATGCAACTTGGCAAACCTGGCGGAAATCGGAAATCGGAAACCCCAATACTCCATCACTCCAAACTGCACTACAGTATCACTCCATCACCCCATTTCTCCTCCAATTGACCTTTAACTAATTGACCATTTGACCACAGCATCACAGTATTACAGTATCACAGCAACATAATCAACAGGGCTTCAATCCCTTCCATTACTCCATCACTCCATCACTCCATCACCCCATTTCTCCACCAATTGACCATTTAACTAATTGACTATTTGACCACTGCATCACAGTATTACAGTATCACAGCAACATAATCAACAGAGCTTCAATCTCTTCCATTACTCCAACACCCCATTTCTCCACCAATTGACCATTAAACTAATTGACTAGTTGACCACTGCATCACTGCATTACAGCATCACTTCATTACAGTACCACAGCATCACAAACTTTTAATACCTTTGCAGGCAATCTGCATACTACCGGACACTAATGTTCAATTCTAAATAATTTCTGTTATGACACAAACAATCACCGCTCAAAAAGCGATGGAACTTGAAGACAAGTATGGAGCCCATAATTATCATCCCCTGCCAGTGGTATTGGCCAAAGGCGAAGGGCCATTCATGTGGGATGTTGATGGAAAACGTTATTACGATTTCCTTTCAGCTTATTCGGCAGTAAACCAGGGACATTGCCACCCAGCTATCATCAACGCACTGATTGATCAGGCAAAAAAACTTACCCTTACATCACGTGCGTTCTATAACGATGCACTCGGCTTGTATGAGGAGTATGCAGCAAAATTTTTCGGCTTCGATAAACTGTTGCCTATGAACACCGGCGCCGAAGGCGTGGAAACAGCCATCAAACTATGCCGCAAATGGGCGTATGAGAAAAAAGGAATTGCTGAAAACAAAGCAAAAATCATTATCTGCGAAGGTAATTTTCACGGACGGACCACCACCATCATCAGTATGTCAACTGATCCGGATGCGCGTAAGAACTTTGGGCCATACACGCCTGGTTTTGAAATCATACCTTATAACAATGTTGATGCGTTGGCCAAAGCACTGGAAGATCCCAATGTAGCCGGTTTCATGGTTGAACCTATACAGGGTGAAGCCGGAGTTTTTGTTCCGGATGATGGTTACCTGGCCAAATGCAGCGCATTGTGCAAAGAGAAAAATGTACTGTTCATTGCAGATGAGGTTCAGACAGGCATTGCCCGTACAGGCCGTTTAATTTGCTGCGAACACGAAAATGTTCGTCCCGATATGCTGATTCTAGGCAAAGCCCTTTCGGGTGGTGTTTACCCGGTATCAGCCGTTCTGGCCGATGATGAAATTATGCTTTGTATAAAGCCTGGACAGCACGGTTCCACTTTTGGTGGGAACCCAATTGCTGCAAAGGTTGGTATGGCTGCATTGCAGGTGGTAAAAGATGAAAACCTCTCAGAAAGGGCTGAAAAATTAGGCAAGATTTTCCGTTCGGAAGTTGCAAAAATCCAGTCTGACATGGTACTACTGGTACGCGGTAAAGGCTTACTCAACGCTATAGTTATCAAACCTAAAAATGGCAAGGAAGCCTGGGATGTTTGCCTGAAAATGGCTGAAAACGGTTTGCTTGCCAAACCTACCCACGGCGATATTATCCGGTTCGCACCGCCATTGGTAATCAGTGAAGAACAACTGCATGAAGCTGTTGGAATCATTCGCAAATCAATTGAGTCGTTCAATTAGCGCATAGTTTCAGAATATTAAAAAAGCCCGTCTTCAACTATGAAGCGGGCTTTTTTCTTGCAATTACTTTAGTATCTGACTTCAAATGATGGATTATGAGTTTTGAGTCATTCTACACTCTACATTCTAAATTCTGCATTATTTTCCAACAGCTCCTGAGTGCACGAGAGTAATATTTTTCAAAGGATTTCAAAAGTCTTGCGCAGTTCATCAACATAATCCAGTTTCTCCCAGGCGAAGAACTCAACATTAATTTTGTGTTTTAGGCAGTTCGAACCGTTACCTCCCGGCTCTCCGGTAAGTGGATCGTAGCAAACTTCAACCTCGGCAGTATAAGGATCGCGACCGAAATGTCCGTAACTGGCGGTTGGCAAATAGATAGGATTCTTCAACCCGAAGCGTTTGATAATGGCATAAGGCCGTAAATCAAAAATATCTTTAATGATTAAGGTTATTGCGCCATCGCTGAGCAGTTCACCAGCCTTATCCCTGACTTTTGCGGTTCCGTATGTGTTGATGTACAAGCCAACCGGTTCGGGAACACCAATGGCATAAGCTACCTGAACCAGCACTTCGTCGGCAATGCCCGCAGCAACCATATTTTTAGCAATATGCCTTGTAGCATAAGCTGCTGAGCGGTCAACCTTTGAAGGGTCTTTGCCGCTGAAAGCGCCGCCACCGTGTGCGCCGCGTCCGCCATAAGTATCCACAATTATTTTCCGACCCGTAAGGCCGGTATCGCCATGAGGGCCGCCTATTACGAATTTCCCGGTAGGGTTCACAAGCAATCTGAAATCATCTTCAAAGAGTTTTTTAACCCGCTCGGGCAGGGTTTTGCCTTTTCGAACCCTGGGTATAAGAATTTCCCGGACATCTTTTTCAATAACTTCCTTCATTTGATCATCGCTGTTGAAGGGATCGTGCTGTGTGGAAATAACAATGGTATCAATGCGCTGTGCCACATTGTTTTTATCATATTCAATGGTTACCTGCGATTTGGAGTCTGGCCTCAGATAAAGCATCTGTTTGCTTTCATGACGTATAGCAGCCAGTTCCTGGAGCAGTACATGTGATAATTCCAGCGGCATTGGCATAAAATTTTCCATTTCGCGGGTGGCATAGCCAAACATCATGCCCTGATCGCCGGCGCCCTGATCTTCGTCTTTTGGCCTTTCAACACCTTGAGCAATATCCGGGCTTTGTTCGTGAATTGTTGAAATCACACCGCAGGAATTAGATTCAAAGCGGTATTCCCCTTTGGTATATCCGATTTTTTTTATTGTTTCGCGGGCAACATCCTGGATGTCAATATAGCTTTGTGTCCTCACTTCGCCGGAGCATACAACCAGGCCGGTGGTGACAAGGGTTTCGCAGGCAACTTTCGATTCAGGATCATGTTTGAGGAATTCATCGAGCAAGGCATCTGAAATCTGGTCGGCAACCTTATCGGGATGCCCTTCCGAAACGGATTCGGATGTGAATAAATAGTTCATGATGTTTATTTGTAGTAATAATAAATAAGTGGCAAAAGTACCTTTTTTGTTTCAATGTAGTGTAAATTTAGAGGCGAAGGCTAAGGCAAAGGCTGAGGCGAAGGCAAAGGCAAAGGAAATCATCCCTACGGCAATTAGTCTCCTGTCTTCCAGTACTCCATTACTCCATTACTCCACTATTCGACGATTCAACCAATTGACTAATAAACCAATTAACCATTCACTACTCAACTTCTCCAACACTCCAATACTCCAATACTCCATTTCCCCGTCTCTTAATCTCTAAATCTCTAAGTCTCTCAGTCTCTAAGTCTCACATTCCCAAATTCTCCCTTTCTCCATTTCCCCCTCTCTCCGTCTCCTACTTCCTCGTCAGCATCTGAAAAACTTTTTCAAGCTTTTGCTGCTCTTTTTGCATTGAAAGAACGCTAACATTGTGTTCAACTGCGAACCGGAAAATGTCCTGACGGATGTCGTTTTCAGCTTTTGAGGTTACCTGGTAAATGTTTGCTGAAATTGGGGTAACTTCCAGTATGCCCGGAATTTTAAGCAGCGATTTCATATCTACAGCCTTGTCAAACTCAACTGAAATAACCATTTTATCGCCAGCCAATTTGGAGAGCCTTGCCACCGAATCGTCAGCAACAATTAGTCCCTGGTCAATGATGATAACGCGACTGCAAAGCGCTTCCACTTCCTGCATGATATGGGTCGAAAGCATCACGGTTTTTTCTTTCCCGATTTTCCGTATCAGCAAACGGATTTCTTCGAGCTGGTTCGGATCAAGGCCTGATGTGGGTTCATCAAGAATCAGGACTTCCGGATCGTGAATCAGTGCGCCTGCCAGTCCGGCACGTTGACGGTAACCCTTTGATAATTGTCCTAATTTTTTGTTCTGTTCCTGCTCAAGGCTGGTCACTTCAATCATTTCTGCAATGCGGCCCTTGCTTTTGTTTCCCAGATTATGAATCCCCGCCACGAAAGCCAGGTATTCCTTCACATACATGTCGAGGTATAAAGGATTGGTTTCCGGGAGGTAGCCCACGCGTTTTTTAACCTCTTTGAACTCTTCCTGCACATCAAAGCCACACACAAGTGCTTCGCCCGAACTTGGAGGTATAAAGCAGGTTAGGATTTTCATCATCGTAGATTTTCCTGCGCCGTTGGGTCCAAGAAATCCTACAATTTCACCTGCATTGATCTTGAAACTCACATTGTTGAGGGATTTCTGATCGCCATATAGCTTCGTAATCTGTCTGGTTTCTATTGACATGGTTGGGATTTTTTTATCCGATTTGTTTGCAAAGGTAGGGAATACAAAATTCCAAAATCCAAAATTGAGTCCACTCCGAAAAGTATATCTGCCCCTAAATCCCCTAAAGGAGACTTCCACAAAGTGCTGATATTTAGCGTTTCCCCTTTAGGGGTCAGGGGTCAAAAACGATAAAAATCAGCAATTCGTGACTTTTCGGAGTGGACTCAAAATTCGAAATTCAATATTCAAAATCCCAACCCTAGAATTTATTAACGATTAATGACCTGAAAACCCGATTCTTGAATCTTAAATTTTGAATCTTAAATCTTGAACCATCAACCATCAACCATCAACCATCAACAACCGTATGGCTATCGTATGACAATGTATGACTACCGCATGACCGAAGAAAGTCATCCAGCAACTTCCACCAGCCTCCTGCATCACAAAAAATCCTATTTTTGCAATCCGGATTCAAAACTATCACATTAACTTATAATTTTTCCCGCCATGCCACAGATTTCAGCAAAGGGCCGCAAGATGCCCGAATCACCTATCCGTAAACTTGTTCCTTATGCCGATGCAGCCAAAAGCCGCGGTTTAAAAGTGTATCATTTAAATATCGGTCAACCCGATATAGAAACCCCGAAAGTTGCCCTTGATGCTATCAGGAACTTTGATTTAAAGGTGATTGAATATAGCCATTCAGCCGGTATTCTCTCATACCGTAAGAAACTCACAGAATACTATAAGAAAGTTGGTATCAACATTACACCCGATGAAATCATAATAGGTGCCGGAGCCTCCGAAGCCATCCTGTTTGCTATGCAAACCTGTATGGACCCAGGCGATGAAATCATTATCCCCGAACCGTTCTATGCCAATTACAACGGTTTTGCCATCAATGCCGGCGTAGTTGTGAAACCCATTCCTTCAAGCATAGAAACAGGTTTTGCGCTACCTCCGATTGCAGAATTCGAAAAAGCCATCACACCAAAAACCAAGGCCATTATGATCTGCAATCCCAACAACCCTACCGGTTACCTCTACAACCGCGAGGAATTGGAAGTGCTGCGCGATATCGTGATCAAACATGACCTTTACCTTATCGCTGATGAAGTTTACCGTGAGTTCTGCTACGATGGTGAAACCCACACATCCGTAATGCATCTTGATGGTTTGGATCAGCACGTGATTTTAATTGACAGTGTATCGAAGCGCTACAGCGCCTGCGGTGTGCGGATAGGGTGCATGATTTCTAAAAACAAAGAAGTGATGCGCACCGCGATGAAATTTGCCCAGGCACGCCTGAGCCCGCCCACCCTTGGCCAGGTTGCCGCCGAAGCTGCCATTGAAACCCCTGATGAGTATTTCAAAGACGTTTTGCACGAATACCATTTGCGAAGGGATATTGTAGTGGAATCCATTAATAACATGCCGGGCGCTTTTTGTCCGAAACCCAAAGGTGCATTTTATGCAACACCCAGGCTTCCGATTGATAACTCCGACAAGTTCTGCCAATGGCTCCTCGAAGACTTTGATTTTAAAAAGCAAACCGTAATGCTTGCACCGGCCACCGGCTTTTATTCAACTCCCGGCGTTGGCCTTGATGAGGTAAGGATCAGCTATGTATTAAAGGTTGAAGACCTCAAAGCTGCCATGCAATGCCTGGCCGAAGCGCTTAAGGTTTACCCCGGAAGGAAATAAACATAAGCAACGCAAGTTTTGTTATAACTTCTTGTCTAAGCTCCGGTAAACGTTTTTTTTAATTAAGAAAAAGCCTGCCGGAGGTTAATCCAATATCTAACTAATTTTTATTTTTTCTATGAATTTAAATGTATTCATCAAACTTGTTTTGCTCGTATTACTCGTTAACTTGTTGCCCCATGCCAACGCACAGCAACGCCCGGCAGGCTCCCCTTCGGGGGCTGACAGAAACATAGGGGTTCTGAAAGGAAAACTGATAGATTCCTATTCTTCAAGGCAAATAGAATATGGAAACGTGGTGTTGTTTCGCCAGCAGGACTCAACCATGCAAAACGGTACCATTTCCGATCCCAATGGCGAATTTATTATTGAAAAAATTCCTGTTGGCAGATACTATGCTGTGGTACAGTTCATCGGATTTGAACCAACAACCATCCCTGATCTTTTTTTTAATCCGCGAACACCGGAAATTGACCTTGGTGAAGTAAAACTGAATCCAGGTTCTACAGCGCTCGAAGGCGTTGAAATTACTGCCGAACGTGACCTTATGCTAGCCAATCTCGACAAAAGGGTGATCAACGTTGACAAAGACCTGACCGGTATTGGCGGAACTGCTGTGGACATCATGCAGAATATTCCATCCGTCACAGTAGATATTGAAGGCAACGTACAATTACGCGGCAGTGGAAATATTCTCATACTTATTGATGGCCGCCCAACCGGTCTCCAGGATCTGAGTAGTTCCGACATTCTGCAGCAAATACCAGCCAATTCAATCGAAAGGGTAGAGGTGATCACGAATCCTTCGGTTCGCTACGACCCCGATGGAACTTCGGGCATCATCAATATTGTGCTTAAAAAGCGTAGCCTCGAAGGCTTTAATGGCATGGTACAAGCCAATTATGGAACCTTCGGGCGTTTTAACGGGGGTGTGAACCTCAACTTGCGGGCTGAGAAATTCAATATAACAGCAAGTTATGACGCCCGTTTGAACCGGCGGAAAGGTTCAAGCTCAATGGAACGAACCACTAATTTCAATGAAATAACAACCTTGCTCAATCAGCAAGGAACATCGGACGATACCATGGCCATGCACCTCGGCAGCCTTGGGTTCGACTACATGCCCAACCGCTTTAATACTTTTTCTGCATCAGTAAGATACAGGAATTTTGGCGACCATGAAGAAAATGCGAATTCGAACATCACCAGGACCGCAGGTGGCGATATGCTGCGCGAGTTTGACCGCTATGCATGGTCGAGGCGATATATGAAATCATTCAACTACAATCTTGCCTACCGCCTTACCACACAGCGTGTGGGTGAAGAGCTTACCGCCGACCTGATTATCAATAACAACGCAATGCGCCGGACAGAAGAGATAACGCAGGAAAGCAGGTTCCCGGAAACTTCTTTATCGCTGCAGCAGGCCCGTGCGCGAAATACAAACAAGGAAGGTACGCTGCGTATGAATTACATCAGACCGCTCAATGAAACATCTCGCTTTGAGGGTGGCTTTACCAGCAGCATCAAATACCTGACCATGCGATACAATTATGATCGGTGGGATGCTGAATGGATTCCTGATGTAGACCTTGCTAATTACTTTCAGATGGACGAACAGATTCATGCTGTTTATGGTATTTATGCAGGTATGAGCGGTAAATTCCGCTACCAGGTTGGCTTACGTGGCGAAATGTCGGTCACGAATGGTGAGCAGGAACTTAGCGGCGAAACTTTCAGCAACGATTATATCACTGCCTATCCCAGCATACACCTTGTTTATAATTTTGCCCAGAACCAGGATGTGCAGGTGAGTTATAGCCGCAGGGTAAGCCGTCCAAGGCATTGGTTTTTGAACCCTTACATTGATTATTCCGACTCTTTGAATATTCGCAGCGGTAACCCGGAACTTACACCCGAATTTACCGGTTCGTACGATATTTCTTATGTGCTTTCAAAAGACCGCAACAGCCTTACCACATCGCTGTTTTACCGCAAAACCACCGATATGATCCAACGTGTGAGCCGCCTGCATGCTGAAGGCATCACCTGGAATACATGGGAAAACATTACCGACGGGCAGTTTATCGGGCTTGAATTGATAGGTGCTTATGAAGTTGCCCAATGGATGCGCGTAACTGCAAACACTTCGTACTTCAAACATATCATCAATGCTTTTGAGAGTGACGACGGGTTTTACAAGATTGACCGACAGGAAGATTTTACATGGAACGCGCGTTTGAACACCCAGTTCACCATTGCGAAGAATTCAACACTACAGGTGTCGGGCAATTATTCTGCGCCTACCATCATGGCACAGGGCCGCATGGAGCAAATGTATTTTGCTGATGTTGCCTGGCGAACCGATTTCCTTGATCGCAAGGCTACTTTTAGCTTACGGCTGAGTGATGTTTTCAACTCCCGGCGATTTAGCGGCGAAACATGGGGCCCAGGTTTTAATACTATCAGCGAACGTACCAGGGATTCCAGGGTGCTGTGGGTTGGTTTGTCGTACCGATGGAACAACTTCCAACGCCAACGCGACCGCCTCAACCGCAACGAGGATGATAATATGATGGAGATGGAAGAGTTTTAGAGGCAAGAGTCAAGAGACAAGAGGCAAGAGACAAGGGACGAGGAACGAGCAACCAGCAACCAGATAAAAGGGTGTTGTTAGGCTACCAGAACTAGTCGTCGTAAAGAAGATACTTCTTCCTTGTCTTTCTAAATTCAGCTAGGTCTTCCTGCCAGCTTTCACGGATTTCAGCTTCCGATAAACCGGCTTCAATTTGCGCCCTCAAAGTTGCTGTGCCAGCAAGGGTATTGAAGTAATTGTTAAAAAATGATTTTTCATTTTTGAAAAACCGGTAGGCATTGATGAGCGGCTGCAATGATAACCGCTGATGCAATATGATGCTGTAAGCCATATCGCTGAAATCAAAACCTACACATTCCTGATCTTTAAACGGTGGGTTCAAAGCAGCCCCAGGCGTAGCCACCGGTATAAATTTAAAATCTCCCTCGGTATAATCAGGATGCCCGATAATCCTGAACGGTTTTCCTGTTCCCCGCCCCACACTCATCATGGTTCCTTCAAAAAAGCAAAGCGAAGGATACAGATACACAGAGGTCATATCCTGTAGGTTGGGCGAAGGCTTTACCGGAAGTTCATACAAGGTTTGATGGTCGTAATTGAGCATCGGAACCACTTTGAGTTCGCACGATAACCCCGCCTCAAGCCAGCCTTCACCGTTGACCATTTGAGCGTATTCAGCTACTGTCATGCCATGCACTACCGGAACCGGATGCAAGCCAACAAAAGTAGTATATTCAGGTTCCAGCACCGGTCCATCAACATAAAAGCCATTTGGGTTCGGACGATCCAGAACCATAAGGGGAATGCTTTTTTCGGCGCAGGCTTCCATCACCAGCGTCATGGTGCTGATATAGGTGTAGAACCTTGCGCCAACATCCTGGATATCGAAAATGACCAATTCGAGGCCAAGCAGATCCTCCTGCGTAGGTTTTTTCTTCTGGCCGTATAATGAAACCACGGCAACTCCGGTTTTAGGGTCAATGCCTCCAGACACTTGTGCGCCGGCATCAGCATCGCCACGGAATCCGTGCTCAGGCGAGAAAACTTTGATAATGTTCACCTCCAGCGCCAACAGGCTATCCAGCAAATGTGTGGTTCCGATCAGTGAAGTATGGTTGGCCACCAGGCCGATGTTTTTGCCTTTCAACATCGGAAGATAGATTTCTGTTCTTTCAGCACCTGTGACCAACATCTTTGGATTCGCATCTTGCCGGGGTGTTGCCCGGCACGATGAAACCAAAAGAAGCAAAGCGATGAAAGGTATTTTTCTAAACTTGATCAGTCTTTTCATTTGTTCTGATTTTATGCTAATAATTTTCTATTTCGGTGAGAAGCTGCATTATTCATCATTCTTTGCAATACATCGATTCTTGGCGTCATTGCGTCTTGGCGGTATGAAATAATCCAAAATTGATGTAGGTTTGCAAAATAACAAATTCTTTGCTTTGAACCTTGAATTTTTTATCGCCCGCCGCCTTATAAAAGGACATTCAGGTGGTTTTTCTGATCCAATTATCCGGATCGCCATTATTGCCGTTGCGCTCGGACTTGCTGTGATGATCATTGCTATGGCCATTGTTACCGGGTTCCAGCAGGAAATCAGGGACAAAGTGATTGGTTTTGGCGGGCATATCCAGGTCAGCCATTACGATGCGAATGTTTCATACGAGTCAACTTCTGTTGAAACAGATGAAGCACTAATGGATGAACTCCGTGAAATCACCGGCGTGAAGCATGTCCAGGTATTTGCATATAAACCGGGGATACTGAAAACTGACGAGGACATAGAAGGTGTTGTACTCAAAGGTGCCGGAAAAGATTTTGACTGGTCTTTTTTTGGTGAGAAAATTATTTCCGGTTCGGTCATTGGGTTTTCAGATACTGCAGTTTCAAATCAGATATTGATATCGAAAAATACGGCCTCGCTATTGAAACTAGAACCCGGCGACGATGTACGGATGTTTTTTATCATTGATAACCTGATTCGAGCCAGACGATTTAACATCCAGGGAATTTACGAAACCGGCCTCGGCGAGTTTGACGATATGTTTGTTATCTGCGATATCGGCCATATTCAGCGGCTGAATGCCTGGAATGAAAATCAGGTGGCAGGTTTTGAGATATTGGTGAATGATTTTAAACATCTCGATGCTGTTGCTGAAGAGGTGTACAACCTGATACCTTACGACCTCGATGCTCAAACCATCAGGCAAGTTTACCCGCAAATTTTCGACTGGCTGCAATTACAGGATATGAATGTCATCATTGTTCTTAGTTTAATGGTTTTGGTAGCAGTAATTACAATGATTTCGGCCTTGCTGATCATTATTCTCGAAAGAACCCACACCATTGGAATGCTGAAAGCGATGGGCTATGAGAGTTGGAATATCCGTAAGGTTTTTCTCATCGTGGCTGGCAACATCGCTATCAAGGGGATACTCTGGGGAAATTTTGCCGGCCTTGCCCTGGCGTTCGCACAAAAATACTTTGGCATCATCAAGCTTTCTCAGGAATCCTATTATGTCTCCGTCGTCCCGATTGAGATAAATTTCGTATATTTGCTGCTTCTAAATATTGGAACACTGATTATCAGCGTGTTGGTTCTTCTGATTCCTTCTGCAATCATATCAGCCATCACACCGGTAAAGGCAATCAGATATGATTAAATCGCAAATAATGCATCCGGGAAAATCCGTACTTAAGTTACGCCAGGCTCAAGCTGTTGGTTTCTTTAACTGACGTGTCCTACTCTTTTTATGTTGTATTCATTTGGCCTCATGTCGCAGGCATAATAATAATTTAATTCACTTTTTATGTATCAGTTTAAAATATACGATGCTTTTACCAAGCCCGATCAAACCACCAAAAATCAAATTGTAAACTTCCTGTCCGACCACCTCGACGAGTTTGGCGATGAGAAACAACACATCATGAAATGCTTAAACTACGCGGTTAAAGAGGAACCATCCTTCGGTGGCCTTGCCATTGTTTTGAGCGAAGATAAAAAAATGCTCAGTGTTGTTATTGTGAACCAAACCGGAATGGGTGGTTATATCCCTGAAAATATTCTTGTATATATTGCTACACATCGTGATTATCGTGGCAAAGGCCTGGGTAAAATGATGATGAAAAAAACACTGGAAATGACAGAAGGCGACGTTAAACTTCACGTTGAACATGAGAACCCTGCCCGCTTTTTATATGAGAAAATTGGCTTCACAAGCAAATACCTCGAAATGCGATATAAACGAACATAAGCATGGCATCAATTGTACTGGATTCGAAGAAGCTCAAATTCAATTTCAATTACCTTGATAAGCTTTTCAGGAAGCATGATATTAAATGGTCAGTTGTTTCGAAGATGCTCTGCGGAAACCGCCTTTTCATCAGCGAAATTATTAAGCTGGGGATTACACAGGTTTGCGATTCCAGGGTTTCAAACCTCAGGGCTGTAAAAGAACTGGCGCCAGAGATTGAAACCATTTATATCAAACCGCCACCCAAAACTCAGATTCCTGGTGTGGTAAAGTATGCTGACATAAGTTTTAATACTGAGCTCGAAACAATCCGTGCGCTTTCCCGGGAAGCCGGCAATCAGGAGAAGGTTCACAGGATAATGATCATGATTGAATTGGGTGAATTGCGCGAAGGCGTCATGCGCGACGATGTGATGGATTTTTATGCAGAAGTTTTTGAACTTCCCTCTATTGAGGTTATTGGTATAGGGACCAATTTATCCTGCTTGTATGGCGTGCTGCCCAATCATGATAAGCTAATCCAGCTAAGTCTTTACAAACAGTTGATTGAAGCCAGGTTCAACAAGAAAATCCCTTATGTTTCAGGAGGTTCATCGGTAACAATTCCGTTGATTGATCAAAAGTTGTTGCCCGGTGGCGTGAATCATTTTCGTGTTGGTGAAACCCTCTTCCTGGGAACGGATGTGTACAACAACACAGCATATAAAAAAATGCATAGCGATGTTTTCACGCTCTACGCAGAAATCATTGAATTGATTGAAAAGCCGCTTGTTCCGATGGGGGAGATGGGCACCAATGTTGAAGGCCATTCATTCGATTTTCCATTGGAAGAAATCGGAAAAACTTCCTTTCGCGCAATCATTGACCTGGGCTTGCTTGATGTTGAGGAATCGCACATTAAGCCTGCTGATCAAAATCTGAGATTTGTTGGCGCCAGTTCAGATATGTTGGTGGTTGACCTGGGCCAGAATGAAAAAAATCTGAAAGTGGGCGACACACTTGAGTTTAATCTGGATTATATGGGAACCTTGCGAATTATCAATTCAAAGTATATTGATAAAAAAGTGGTTTAGGAATCCGTTAGCATCAGTTTTAGCAATTGAGACTTAGGTATCATATTCTTAAAGCCATCTTTGTGATGTTTTTTTCGGATTGGTATTAAGTATTTCGTTTTTTGCATATTTTGGGCCTTACTATATGTGAACTACTTTCACCTCTTGATTACTGATTTCGTGTTTCATAATTTTTATTGATCATGCGTTTATTCATACCATTCGTAATTCTGTTTATGTGTTTGATAAACACAAGCAGCGGGCAGCAAACGAAGGTTGACAGTCTCAGGAACATTATTGAAATAAATGCAGGCAAGAAAATCAGCAGTCATGCACAAATTCTGCTTGCTAAGGAATTATTGCCTTCAAACCCGGAAGAAGCCTTTGAACTTCTGACCCTTACTGCCAGCGTTGAAAATGAAAACGATGATGTTGTCAGGGCTGATTACTTTAATGCATGGGGAACTTTTTATTGGTATGCGAACGATCATACCAGGGCTATTGATTTTTTCATGATGACGATGAACATAGGGAAGTCTCCAGCAATCCTGCCAAAGATTGCACAGGCTGCCAATAATATGGGTTGCCTCTATAGCAAACAGGGAAATGCCGATAGCGCCAGGAAATATCTCGAACAGGCCCTGGAAATTGATATCAAGCTTGAGAATGAAACCGGCATCATGAAATCGAAGTTCGATCTTGGCGTTTTCAATTTACGACAGGATAATTATGCAACAGCATTACTGTTGTTGCATGAAGTTGCAGATTTTCAGGAAGAAAACAAAGATTCTATTCGGCTGACATACACACTTAACGCGCTGGGCAATACATATTTCCGTCTTAACAGGAATGATAAGGCAATTGAGCAATACCACAAGGCAATAAATATTGGCGAAGTATTGGGCATGTTGGAAAATCAGATTACCGCTTATAACAACCTCACCGCAATCTACAGCGAATTGCCCGATAGCTTCAATCAGGCTTTACAACACGGATATTTAGGCATGAAACTGGCTAGCGAGAATAATGATAATACAAACCTGCTTTCGATCAGTTCCAATATCGGTAGTGCCTATCTTAGTGCGAACCAAGCAGATAGCGCATTGTATTATTATGAAAAAGCGCTCGCACTTGTGGATCAGATAAACGAACCCAGTATTCAGGCCCAATTACATATCAATGCTGGAAGGGCATATTTTGTGAATGCTCTCTATGAAAAAGCAAGACTTCACATACATAAAGGCCTGGAGATTGCTAAATCAATTAATTCTTTGTCAAATCAAAGCCGTGGGTACAAATTGCTGGCCTCGGTTGACAGCATTCAGGGCAATTTCCGGAATGCACTTATCAACTTTCAGCATTCTACCAGGCTTTACGACAGCATTTGGAGCTTAGAAAATGCTTCCAGAATAGCAGATCTTGAAATTGCTTATGAAACCCGTAAAAATGAATTTGAGATCACTCACCTTAAAAAAGAGTTTCGTTTAGTCAAAATGATGAACCTTACCGGTGTTTTTATAATACTATTACTATTAGCTGTTTCTGCTGCTGTTATTGCTTATATGCGAAGCCGGAATACTATTTATGAGCAAAAACTGCTCATACAGCAAAAGGAAAATGAGCGCGTGCAAAGTTTACTCCAGGCCAATAAACGTGAGTTGTCCGGTAAAGTCACAGCATTGATAAAGCTTGAAGAAACCATTGGCCCTATTAAAGATGAGATCAATAAATTAATTACAAGATCGAATGATGACACATCAGTTCATTTACAATCCGCTCTGCAAATGCTCACTTTAGCTGAGAAAGGGCATCAGCTTTGGAAAGACTTTGAGATCCGGTTCAATGAGCTCAATGATGAGTTCATAACTAAGCTAGCATCACTCTATCCCACCTTGTCACCAGCGGAGATCAAACTGTGTGCGCTTTTAAAAATGCAACTTTCAACAAAAGAAATCGCAGAACTAAGCAACCGCAGTCAGCGCACAATTGAATACACGCGTACCAATATCCGAAAAAAAATAGGACTTGATGCATGCGACAATCTTACCAAACATCTCTTAAATATTTAGCTAAAGCGCAATTATTTTCTGCAATTTTTTGTAACCTTTTCGTAAAGAATATTTACATTTTACTGATTTCTCTCTTTTCCTAGTGGAAAGCAAGTAGTCTTTTTCCACGAATTAATACCCTTTTTTATATGACCACGTGGTTTTCACGTGGTTTTTTTTTACCCATGCTTTCATAAAGAGATTATTTTTACGACTCCGAATATTTTACACAGTTGTAAAATTATTTACAGTTTTTATGTAGGCTTCGCAATAAATCGTTAAAAATCCTTAACATGAAAGTATGAACATGGAAATAAAAAAACCTTTCAGCATCTATACGACCCTTGCAAAACTCGGGGAGCTATTCCCGGTAAGTGTCCTGCACTGCGGGGTCCCTTGTCTTGGCAGGGGACTCCGAGTGCGGATGCTGATTCTGATCGCTTTCTTCTTTTGTAGACAGTCATTATTCACGAAAACAGCACTTTGCGTCTGAATCCATATATTTTTAAATCATCTTAATTAATGTTCCAATATTTTAAAATCAAATCTTATGAGAAACTTTACAAATCAAACCAAACTGATCAGAGCGTTAGCTTTGTTTACTTTGTTGCTTCTGCTCTCTGTTGTGAGCGTTCGCGCCCAGCTACCCATAAAGGGTATTGACGTTGTGCGCTGTGGAGCAGGGCCTGTTGATCTGGTTGTTGAATGGGACGGACAAGTACTTGACCCATCAAACGTCAAGTGGTATACAGAGCCGTTTTATGGCACACCTTTCCACACTGGCTTGTCGTATACCACTGATTACCTTGAATTAACCACTACATTTTATGTGGATTACATTGATGAGAATCTTTGTGGTGAATGCGACAGATTATTGATTAAGGCCATAATTTTTGACGCCATTATCAACAACCAGGTGTTTTATGAGAGTAATACATTCTGTAATTCCGCCAGCAACATTTATTTCCCAACCATTGTTGGTGTTCAGGGAGGTACTTTTTCTGTGCAGCCGGTAGGTGGCGCACCCCAAATTCCGCTTGTAGTCAACTCCGAAACCGGAGCATTCAATCCACAAAATGTTTCTTCCGGAACATACACCATCACCTATCTTCCACCTGATATTCCCGGCTGCGACAGCGACCCGGTAAGTATTGATGTTACAATCACGGATAGTCCACTGGAACCGGAAATCAGCTATATTCCTGACCACTTCTGTGCCTATCCTGAAGCGCAAACCATAGATGTTGATTTCTCGATTCCGGCATATACTCCACCTACGGGAGCAAGTTTCAGCGCGGTTCCCACAGGTCTTTGCATTAATTCTACATCAGGGCAGATAAATCCACAAAACTGCCTGACGGGAAATTATACCATAACATATTATGTTCCTGGAGGAGGAGGTTGCCCTCCTGTAATTAAAACTACTCAAGTAACTGTACTGCAACTGCCAACCGCTTCCATCAACTACAACAGCCCTTTTACTTTAAACATGGGACCGCAACCGGTCTCGATCACTGGTAGCGGTGATTACCTGGGTGGAACATTCACACATGACGGAAACTCAGGTGATCTTGATCTGGATGCCACAACAGGTGAAATAATTCCAGCTAATAGTGTTCAGGGCTCATACCTCATTACATATACGCTTGCAGCAGTTAGCCCATGTGTTGACGGTTTAGTGGCAACTATAAGTATTGAAATCCTTTCACTGCCTGTAGCGCAAATAAGTGCAGTACCCACAGAGGTATGTCAATATTCAGCTGATGAGCCGGAAGTAACTTTTACAGGTGCAGCCGGATTACCACCGTATACATTATTATATAGTATAAACGACGGGCTTACCCAGGATATCATTACTGCAGGTAATGCGGTCATTATCACACACCCCACACTGGTAACAGGTTCATACATTTACAAAATACACAGCGTTACAGACGACAATGGAAGCATACGAGTTTATGACCCAGGAAACGAACCATTTGCTACTATCAATGTAAATGCTCAAAGCCATGGATTATTTGAATACGCTGATTCACCTTATTGCAGCGATGGCAGTAACCCAGTGCCAACCATGCTTGATGGTGGTGTGAAAGGAACATTTACATCTACAGCCGGACTTGTATTTGTTGATGAAACAACCGGTGAGATTAATATTTCCTTAAGTATTCCGGGAACCTATGCAGTATCTAACACCATTGCTGCATTAGGTGGCTGTCCGGAATCAGTTACAATCGTTGATGTGACTATAACCGCATTACCTCTAGCCGGATTCAGTTATGAACCTGCATATTGTAATAATGGATCGAATCCTACTCCGATTTTAGATGAAGGTGCACAAATTGGAATTTTCAGCTTTGACCAGCCGGGACTTGTTTTTGTTAGCCCTACGACTGGAGAAATTAATCTGGCTTCAAGTTTACCCGGAACATACATTATTACCAATACAGTTGCAGCAGCCGATGGCTGTGGAGTCGTTACAGCAACGGATGAAGTTACTATTGAACCATTACCTTTGGTTACAAATGATGATGAATTCTTTATTTGCAGCAATACCAGTCCTGATATTGCTTTAACTGCGAGCCTGGCAAGTTCGTTTACATGGACAATCGGAAATATCACAGGAGACATAACTGGAGCAGAAGCTGGTAGTGGTGCTGTTATTGAGCAGGTTCTCATAAACCCAAGCAATACTGAGGCCGGAACTGCAGAATATCTCGTTGTTCCAACATCAACCGCAGCAGGTTGTGTTGGCGATGCATTCACCATTACAGTTACTGTGAAACCATTGCCTGTCCTTTCTTCATCGCTTGCACCAACAGCTATCTGTAGTGAACTAGCATTCGAATATGAGGCAACCAGCAGTGCAACTGGAGCAACTTTCAGTTGGAGCAGAGCAGCAGTTGCAGGAATCCAGCAAGGTCCTACAACGGGTGGAACCGCTTTTATTAACGAAGTCTTAACAAACACCACCAATGCTTCTATTGATGTGGTTTATGAATTTACTATCACCGCTGATGGTTGCAGCAATAAACAAAATGTAACAATAGGAGTTAATCCTACACCATCAGTTACAAATATTGAACTGGCACAGGCGATTTGCTCAGGAGGTTCTACCACGGCTGTGGAACTTACATCTGACATTGTTGGAGCTACTCTGAGTTGGATAGCCTATCCTTCAGCCGGAATCACAGGCTCTGTTGCAACTGGAACAGGAACGATACCTGTTCAAACACTTACCAATTCACTGACAACTGACGGGACAGTAACTTACGTAATTGCTCCTACCCTTGGCAATTGCTATGGTGTTGAAGTAGAATATGTTGTTACAGTTTATGCACTTCCCGTTTGCGAAGTCACAGGACCTGATGCAGTTACCTACGCTGATGTGACAGAGTTCGCAGCACCGTTAGGTATGACCTCTTATGTGTGGAATATTTCTGGTGATGGAACCATCATAGGTGCAAACAATGGGCAAACTGTTGATGTGAATGCTGATGCCGCAGGAAGCTATACGCTATCATTGACAATTATAAACGGAAATGGATGTACAAGTAGTTGCGATCTTGTAGTGATTGTTAATCGAGCAGAGTTGATGGTAATCGCCGTAGACAAGGACAAGGCTTATGATGGGTTGGTATTCCCTTATGCAAGTTATACTGTCACTTACGATGGTTTTGTTTCGAACGAAGACGAAGGTGTACTTGGCGGCACACTGACTTTTGCTGGGTCAGCAATCAATGCAACTGATTTTGGCAACTATACAATCGCCCCAGCAGGTCTGACAAGCGGCAACTACGATATTGCCTTTATTGATGGTGAGTTGGAAATAACCAAAGCAACTTTGATTGTAACAGCCGCTGACAAAGACAAGGTTTATGATGGACTTGTATTCCCCTATACCAGCTACACGGTCACCTATGATGGTATTGTTACGGGAGAAGATCAGGACGATCTTAGCGGTGTGCTTTCCTTTGTTGGCACAGCAATCAGTGCCACTGAAGTTGGAGATTACGTGATCAGCCCTCAGGGCCTAAGCAGTGAAAACTACAATATTACATTCGAAAATGGTGCACTTCGCATCTGGCCTGTACATAACACCACACAAAATAAATACTACAGTACTATACAGGCTGCAATTGATGAAGCCAATGCAGCAGATGCAATTCAGGTGGCTAACGGATCATACAATCTATTGGCTCCAATCAAAATTGATAAATCCATCATCCTAACAGGAAATGTGAACACTCCAGAGGATGTAATCGTGAATGCCCCAACCGATGGTGGTGTTGATCGTGATGTTTTCCAAATAATCTCCAGTGGAGTAACTATTCAGGGATTTACAATCCAGGGAGCTAAAGATCAGTCAGGTACTGCTGATGGAAAAACCAATGGAGGCATCATGGTTGGTGGCGATAAATACATATTAGGAGTAAAACCAGCAGGAGCAACTGATTTTACTTTCAGTTCCTGGTGGGGCTTCGGCGTTCAGGATGTCATCATTAAAAACAACCGGATTACCAATAACAGTTATGGGATCTTTATATTCCATTCTCAGAACATAACAATTGAAGGAAATGAGATTTTTGCCAATACACAGGATGTTATAAACATTTGGTCAGGCAAAGGAATATCAGTGTATTCACAACCGGCAATGACATTGGCAAATAAGGTTTCATCCGGTTCTCCTTTACTGGCTACAAGTAACCTAACCATCAAAAACAATGAAATTTACAACAATGAGTTGATGGGTATAGAACTGAATTATTCAGAAATCTATAATCTTGGCGCTGATCCCAGACCCGGGCCATTCAATATAAACACCATCATTGAAGGCAATTCTATTTATAATAATGGAGGGACTACTGACAATATTGGTTTGCCTGGCAAGGACTTGTTCAGAGGCATATCAGCCAATGGCAATGAGGAGAATGTTTCTGTTATTAACAATGAAATATATGGCCATTTACCAGGCGTAGGAAGATTCCAAAGCATTGCACTTACCTCAGGCATGCGCCTCAGTAGCACAAAGGATTGGACTGTAGAAAACAATAAGATTTATAACAACGTTGCAGGTATCAATGCTTATGGAACATCTACCGGTATCAATGTTAATGAAAACGCAATATTTGACAACGCACAGGGTGTAGTAATGGCCAGTTCCAATACAGGCACTGTTGTAAATAATGCAATTTACAATAATAATGTTTCAACCTGGCAAAGTGATGGTATTGAGCCATATGGTGTAAACAACCTTGATATTATAGAAGCACCACTCATCGCCAGTTGCAACTGGTGGGGAACAATAAACTTTAGCGAAATCCTGCCAAAAGTATCAGTCAATGTAGAGTTTGTGAATTACCTGATTCCGGATGCAGGAGGTGAAACACACCTGTGGTCAGAAGAGGATAAATATTCATGCACAGGTATTGCGCCGCTTACCATCACCGCAGGTAGTGATAGTAAGGTCTATGACGGTATACCGTTGACAAATGCCGGTTACTCGGTTACAGCCGGTGCACTACTTGTTGGGCATACCCTGCAAGCAGTTACCTTGACTGGTTCTCAGGCCGCCGTAGGTACGAGCGACAATATTCCGAGCGCCGCAGTAATTCTTGACGGCTCAAGCAATAATGTCACAGCCAAATATAATATTACCTATGTTAATGGAAATCTTGAGGTAACATCCCGTCCGCTTGAGATCACAGCCAACAATGTCAGCAAGTCCTATGGTAATATATATACATTTGAAAACAATGAATATACTCTGACAAATGGCACATCTCTAGCTGGCAGTCATACCATGACTCTAACACTTTCGAGTGCAGGAGCAGAAGCAGATGCACTCGCTGGGTTCTACCTCGTAGAAATATTTGATATAGTGATTAAGGATGCTGGTAATACTAATACTACTGACAACTATGATATAAACTTAATCAATGGTACTCTTGGGGTGATGGGGCCAGTTATAGTTTACAATCATGATCCTTCAGAACCAAATACTGAAATTATAGCTACACATATGACCATACAGTCGGCAATTGATGCCGAAACCACAGTGAACGGACATTACATTTCAGTAGCTTCAGGAAATTATGATGAACTTATAAATGTGACGAAGGGTGTTACCATTTCAGGCTATGGCGCTGTCAACACCTTGATACAAAGCAGCAATGCACTTTCCACGAATATTTTGAGCATCACAGCCAGTAATGTTGCCATTAAAGACATAGCCATTGTTGGCCCTGGAGGCAGTTCGCCGCCCAGCCGTGGTATTCATATCAATGGAATATTATCTGGGATTGCACTTGTTAACGTAATATCCAACCAGCATCTGTATGGTGTACATGTGAGTGCAGGTTCGGATATAACAAATCTTACATTGACTAACACTGTGTTGAACATCAACGGCAACGGCTTACAGATTGATGCTGAAGCCAAAGTTGACGGACTTACGATTACCAATGGTGAAATGGACGGCAACCTGTTCGGATTCTCTACTGCAGCTACCCTCGATAATTATGACAACAGCGATGATCTAAACAATGTAAGCATTACCGGAACTTCTTTCTCTGGCAATATGTATTTTGGTTTAATGTTCAACAAAGGAAAGAATGTTAACCTGAATGGTATTACGGTTAATGGCAACGGAAATGTTTCCGGTGCTCCAGGCTCGGGTATATATTTTACCTGGCGTGAAGGAACATTCTCTAATATCATCGTACAAAACTCCACGATCACAAACAACGGCCAGAATGCCGGTGCAAATGATGGCGGTGGTATCCTTATACGTCCGAGGGCAAATGCTAGTGCAAGCGGTATTAGCATCGAAAACAACCTGATCTCTGGCAATGGTGCGGCAGGCAATAGCTCAGCTGGTATCCGGGTTCTGAAAAATGATGAAAACACGGGTACTGATCCTGGAATTTCAATCAATGGCAATAGCATTACCAGTAATGCCAATCACGGCATTACAAGCACGACTTCTGCAAATATTGACGCAAGTTGTAACTGGTGGGGAACCGCCAACTACAACGAGATACTACTCATTGTATCTACAAAAGTGCAGTTTGTGAATTACCTGATCCCTGGTGCAGGAGATACCTACCCATGGTCAGGTGTGGATACATATTCCTGCACGGGGGTCGAATAAGTAATTGAAATACGAGATATTAAAACACAGTATCATGAATAATAACAACAAAATATATCAAACCATGAAAAGAAAATTCTTCATCCTTGCCATGCTGTTGATTTCTGCTGTTCTTGCTTTTGGACAAGCCTTGAGCGAACAGGCAGCAATTTTGAAACAGTGTCTTGACACCCCTGCTATACAGCAGCAGTTCCCAACCGACAGCCAGGGCCATCCCAATGCTGTTTACATCATGCAACATGCTGTTAGTTTTCCGACTGATATACCCGTATCCAAGTTTGGCCAACGAATAATTTTTCTTGAAAAAGACGACATGTTTAATAAGAATGTTGAAGCATTCATCATGTTCGAGAAACTTGAAATAAGCGGCAGCAATGCTGATGTGATTATGATCTTTAATAAAAACCAGGGCAATGGATACCAGGCTTATGAGATTAAGCTCAGCCTGGCAAAGAATGCTTCGAGCTGGTCAGTTTCCGAAACCAAAGCAAATTGGAGGTAACCATGAAAAATAACTTACACAACAAAAAAAATGGATTGACCCGCTTGTTAGGTCAATTCCTGATGGTGGTCGCGTTGCTTATATCTGGCAGCCAACTTTTCGGCCAGGCATCCCTATTGTCATACAGCAACAATCTGACCACTTTATCAGGGTGCGACGACTGTAATCAAAGCGTGAGTATTACCTCTGTTTTTCCTTATGGAGTGAGATTTGGTGCAAATACATATACGTCTGTTTATGTGGGCTCAAATGGGTATATTACCTTTGGACACGGCAATAGCGGATACAGCCCACTAGGTATCCAGGCCTATACAAGTGGGCCTATCATTGCAGCACAGTATGATGATCTTGATCCACGAAAAGGTGGAAACGTATATTTTGATCAGAACACAGGTAGCAATTTTGTAGTGGCAACCTGGCATACAGTTTATCCGTACAACAGTAGTGTTGGAGGCGGGGTTGGAACAAATGGCGTGACGTTTCAGGTTGTTTTGAGAAAACCTGGAAGCTATTCATCTACGAATCTGGACTTCCAGATTGAAATTCGGTATAATAATATTGGATGGTGGAAATCAGGAAATAACTCCGCATGGCCTACTGCAGGGTGGTCGGCAGGTAATCAGATAACCTATGCCTTGCTTCCCTACTCAGGCCAGAGCAACTTTAACCAGAACCAGTATAATTCAAACATTAGTCAAACAGGTGTTTGGCGTTGGGACGTTACTGGTGGGGTTGTTCAGGCTGCGCCTACGGTAAATCAAACATATTCTGTTACAAGCATCACCGGCAGTAGTGGAAACTCAGGCGGTAATGTGAGTAGTGATGGTGGTTCAACAGTTATCGAAAGGGGAATTGTTTACAGCACCACCAACCCACCAATAACCATTCATTCCAAGGTAATCAGCGGGGCTGGGACCGGCTCGTTCACAGCATCCATGAGCGGATTAAATCCCGGAACCCTATATTATGTTCGTGCTTACGCAATCAATTCAATTGGAACAGGCTACGGGCCTCTAGTATCATTCAGTACGTCAAACATATCTGTCCCCTCTGTATCAACTACAACGGTGAGCACTGTTACCACCAATGCTGCCTCATCTGGTGGCAATGTAACCGCTACAGGAGGCGCTACTGTAAACAATCGAGGAGTCGTGTGGAATACTAGCGGTTCACCAACGATATCAAGCTATACCGGTATTACCAGCAATGGTATTGGAACCGGTTCGTATTCGAGCTCACTTACAGGATTAGCTTCCAATACCACCTATTATGTGAGGGCCTATGCAACCAACTCAGCAGGTACAGGATATGGTTCACAATTATCATTTATTACTCAGCCCGCTAACCCTTCAAGTGCCAGCGCTAACCCTTCGACCACTTGCAGTGGCAGTGCGACCCAACTTTCAGTAAGCAATGCACAGGGAACTGTGTATTGGTATACGGGTGGTTGTGGTACAACATTCATTGGCACAGGTAATCCTTTTCCGGTATATCCTACCACTACTACAACCTACTACGCAAGAAATTACAATGCTTCCGGGTTTAGTGCAGGTTGTGCGTCTGCAACAGTAACTGTAAACCAACCGGCTTCAACACCCACTTCGGCTTCAGGAACGCCAACAGGCACCACAGCAGCAAACTTATCATTTGGCGGATCAACCGGTTCGGGAACAATTACCTATTATTGGGTTGTAGGAACCAGTTCGTCAGTTGCTTATGGCAACGGAATTGCACAGGGTTCAACCACAACCACTTCTGCAGTGGCCACAGGACTCAGCCAAAGCATCACATACTACCTTAGGGTTTATGCCAATAACCTTTGTGGAAATTCGTCTTACTTAACATCATCTTCTTTCCGAACCCATTCTGTGTTGACTTACCTTGCCGGACCCGACGGAAGTATCAGCGGTACAACACCGCAAACGATTGCAAATGGTGGCAATGGCACAGCAGTCACCGCAGTTCCTGACACTGAATATAACTTCATTAATTGGAGCGATGGAAGCACCAATAATCCTCGTACCGATTTGAATGTAACAAGCAGTACTACTGTTACAGCCAACTTTGCGCCCAACAGGCTGGTTTTCCTCACTTCACCAGTGAACACAGCTGCCGGACAGAATATTCCGGTTTCGGTTCGCATTACTGATACTTATGGCAATACCATGACAAATTCAAGTGCAGCTGTAACGTTGGCTATTCAAACCAATCCATCTATTGGTGAGGCCGGAGTTCTGAATGGCACGCTTACCTTGAATGCCGTGAATGGTGTAGCCACCTTTACAGATTTATGGATCAATAAAACCGGCAATGGATATACGCTGATTGCCAGTGCAGGTAGTCCGATAATTACTCAACCGGTTTCGGAGGCTTTTAATATAATTCCAGGCGCGCTTGAATATTTCACTGTTGCCGGAATAGTAAGCCCGCATATGGCTGGGGTTACGACATCACCTACGGTTACTGCGTATGATGAATTCGATAACCTGAAATACGATTATACTGGAACCATAGAGTTTAGCACCAATAACGTAAGCAACAACCCAGCTCAGCCTACTACTTTACCAGATGGCTATACATTCTTAACTGCCGATTTAGGTGTTAAAACCTTTATCAATGGAGTTAACCTTAAAGAAACAGGTGCATTTTATGTGAAGGTAAATGATGGTTCAAAAGAAGGGCAGCAAGGCGATATTGAGGTTACGCCTGCACCAATCAATTATTTCACACTCGCAGCCAATGGTTCAGTAATAGCTGGCACTGAGTTCTCAGTAACTGCCACCGTATACGATGAATTCGGCAATGTCAAAACCAATTACGATGGGCAAAATGACGTGCTTTGGACCACTACTGCATCTTCATCGCCACGGGGCAATCCCAGGGTGATGCCTGCCAATGGTCCGCAAGGTTTTACCGCGGGTATTGCCGTGGTTGGTGGATTTATATTTTATAATGCTCAGGAAACACCCACTATTACAATTACAGATGGCCCAACTTCCAGCCCTGGAACTACAGCACCCATTATCGTTTACAATGCACCGCTCAACAATTTCCTTGTAGAGCCTGTTCCGGTGGAAAGTCACAATATCGGTGGAGTGAGAAAGCAAGCCGGTATTCCTTTCAGTGTGAAGGTTACAGCCCGCGATGTGTATTTCAACATTGCCAGAGATTATGCCGGCAATATCCGATTCAAATCATCCAACGATGTTTTGGTACAGTTTCCGGGTGGTACGCCTTCTTTCGCCGGATATCAGGGTGTTCGCACTTTTAATGATGCCATAACGGTAAACCAGATTGGATCATACTGGCTGCGTGCCGCAGATGCCTTACAGGCATTCAAGAGCGGAGAGCTGAAGGATATAGTGATTGGCCCGGGACCGGTAAACGCATCCCTGAGTGAACTCACTATCAGTTATACATCCCCTGTTATTGCAGGCGATTATGTGCAGGTGACCATTATCCCACGCGATGCTTTTGGAAACTTCCTCTGTACCTGCCAGG
This sequence comes from Bacteroidales bacterium, assembly GCA_014860575.1. Lineage (NCBI taxonomy): Bacteria > Pseudomonadati > Bacteroidota > Bacteroidia > Bacteroidales > Bacteroidales bacterium. The sequence continues at coordinate 117,799 of JACZJK010000057.1, read as the reverse complement.
ATGTTCAGATCCTTTTACAAGGTGATGATGAACACAGGGCCGGTTCTGGAAATACATGGATTCCAATCCCATCTTCAGCGCTGATTAATACAGGAAACGGCAGCTACGTGACCAATGTAAGGGTTACGGAAACCGGGCTGAATGTATTTTCGGCAGTTGTAAATACTGTAACGCTCAACCAAACCCGCGATGTGATGGTTGATCCGGCTCCTCCTTCTCTTGCCAATACGCTCATTACTGCTGCCAGCCCCGAAATGACAACAGATGAGAATGTGGTTTTAACTGTTCAGTTAAAAGATGAATTTGACAATAACAGAACCACCAATGATGGAGAAGTATCACTCAATACTACACTTGGAGGGTTTGGAATTAACAATGGACCTGTTTCCATCGAAGCTTTTTATACAGGTTCAGGTATTTATATTGCCAGCCTTTATGCAAGCTATGACGCTGTAAACCATGGCGTAGGCAATGCAACCATTACCGGCGTTATTGATTTTACCGATCCACTGCTAACCGATGGAAGCATTGTTGATAATGAAATTGTGAGCATCACCGAAGGTTTGCCGAATCTGGTAACAAGCACAATTTCTGCCGATCCAACATCTATTTCCACTGATGAAACATCTCTGATCACTTTGCAACTAAAGGATCATCTGGGCAACCTGGTTCAGAATAACAGGGGCGAGGCTACTTTGCTTTCCAATGTGCTTGGTGAACTATCTGCTACTTCATACGATGATGACGGTAGATATATTGCGATCCTAAGTGGTGATGTAAGGCCTTTGAATGGCGTGGGTATAGCATATATCACCGGCTCATTTGCAGGCAGTGGTTCAGCTTCCGGAGTTAATGGATTTTTCAATGACGGTGGTTCGCCTTCACAGCTTTCCACGGCCACAGTAACCATTACTGAAGGCTTGCCTGATGTTGCAACGATTCAGATTGAAGCTGATCCATTGACAATGACAACAGATGGTTCAAGTATAATTACAGTTACCTTAAAAGACCATCTTGGTAACCCGATTGTAAACAGTCGTGGAACGGTTGCGCTGACAACAAGTCTTGGTGCAATCAGCATAGTTACCGATCATCTTAACGGAACATATTCAGCTACCCTTACAGGAAATGTTTCAGGAACAGGGATAGCAACCATCAGCGGTACAATTGTTATTGATAATATTGGCGAACCGCAGGAAATTGACGATACTGCTGAAGTTGAGATAACCGAAGGATTACCCAACCTGGCGCAGTCAACAATCGTTTCCAATCCTAACGAAATGACTACAGATGGTTCAAGCACCATCACACTGCAACTGAAAGACCAGTGGGGCAACAGCCTTACAACAAGCCGCGGCGTTGTCAGCATGGAGTCAACGATAGGTTTGCTCTCAAGTGTCACAGATAACGGAAATGGAACTTATTCTGCTACCTTAACCGGCGACACCAGGGGAGTAAACGGAACTGGATCTTCCATCATCACTGCATCATTCGTTGGTGATGTAACAGCGCCAGGCGTTGTAGGTAATTTTGTGAATTCTACGCAGGTTGAAATTATCGAAGGCCTGCCTGCAATTGCAACAATTGATATTGCCGCTGATCCAATCAGCATGACAACCGATGATAGCAGCACGATCACGGTTCAGTTGCGCGACCAGTTTGGAAATCTCATATTGAACAATCGTGGACCAGTTGTGCTCTCGACTGATCTCGGAGTCATCGGAGATACAGATTATACCTCAGCCGGGCAATATGCAGCAATACTGACAGCTAACAGCAGTGGAACCGGTACAGCAACCATTGAAGGAACCATTCAGATTGACGGTTCAGGACTAGTACTTGATATTGTTGATTTTGCTACGGTTCAGATTACCGAAGGCTTGCCCTCACTGGCACAGTCTTCAATTTCGGCTTTCCCCCTCACCATGACAACCGATGAATCCAGCAACATCACTTTGCAACTGAAAGACCAGTGGGGCAACCTGCTCTCTTCGAGCCGCGGAGTTGTTACGATGGAATCAACCATCGGTTTGCTTTCAAGTGTAACTGATAACAATGATGGAACTTACGCTGCTTCACTCACGGGTGATACTCGTGGACTAAATGGAACAGGATTATCATTAATTACCGCTTCCTTTGAAGGTACAGGTACTGCTGAAACAGTTTCAGGAAACTTCGCTGATAATACAACTGTTGAGATCACAGAAGGCCTGCCTTCCGGATTAACGACTACCATTACCGCAAATCCGGTTGAAATGACCATTGACCAAAGCAGTTTGATAAGCGTTCAGTTGAAAGACTGGCTGGGCAACCTGATCGTGAATGACCGGGCTGAAGTGTCCTTATTCACTGATTTAGGCATTCTTACCCCGGTAAACTATATTGACAACGGTATCTATACTGCAACGCTTTCGGGCAATGACCAGGGTACCGGCCTTGCAACGATTACTGGCAGCTTCGCGATCATCGGTGATATTACTGTTGCAGATATTATTGATATTGATGATGACGCAACCGTTCTGATTACCGAAGGATTGCCGGCTGTAGCCGAGATTCAGATCACCGCCGATCCTCTTACCATGACTACCGATGAAATCAGTGTGATAAGCGTACAACTATACGACCAGTTTGGGAATACAATCGTGAACGATCGCGGTACAGTTGCGCTCTCAACCAACCGGGGCAACCTTTCGGGAGTAACTTACATTGAAAATGGTCTTTATACAGCCACTCTGTATGGCAATGCCGATGGAGTAGGAGTAGCTACTATCACCGGAACAATTATCATTGATGATAGTGGCGATGCTGTTGCTATTGATGACAATGCCCAGGTAACAATTACCGAAGGCCTGCCGGCAGTAGCCATGATCCAGATTACCGCCGATCCGCTCACTATGACCACCGATGAGAGCAGTCTGATCAGCGTACAACTCTACGATCAGTTTGGAAATATGATTGTGAACAATCGCGGAACGGTTGCGCTATCAACCGATCGGGGCAACCTCTTGGGAGTAAGCTACGTTAGCAATGGGCTTTATACAGCCACGCTATATGGCAACGCCGATGGAGTTGGAGTAGCTACAATTACCGGAACAATTATCATTGATGATATTGGCGACGCTGTTGCTATTATTGACAATGCCCAGGTAACAATTACCGAAGGTTTGCCTGCAATTGCAACTATTGAGATTACTGCTGAGCCAACCACCATGACTACAGATGAAAGTAGCACCATCACAGTTCAGTTGCGCGACCAGTTTGGAAATACCATAGTGACTAACCGTGGCCCGGTTGTGCTATCAACCAATCTTGGGGTTATCGGTGTCACAAATTATACAATAAATGGGCAATACGCCGCAACACTTACTGCTAACAGCAGTGGAACCGGCATTGCAACCATTACCGGAACCATTCAGATTGACGGTGAAGAACCGGCACTTGATATTGCCGACAATGCCACAGTGCTGATCACTGAAGGTTTGCCATCGCTGGCACAGTCTTCTATTTCGGCATCGGCTGAAACTATGACAACTGATGGATCAAGTACAATTACCCTGCAACTGAAAGATCAGTGGGGCAATCTACTTACTTCGAGTCGTGGAATTGTTACCATGGAATCAAGCATTGGTTTACTCTCCAGTGTAACTGATAACTTTAATGGAACCTATACTGCAACCTTAACAGGCGATACCAGAGGTTTGAACGGAACAGGAATTTCCGAAATAACCGCTTCATTTGATGGTACTGGTAGTGCTGAAACAGTTGAAGGAGATTTCGCTAATAATACAACAGTTGAAATTACTGAAGGCTTGCCTGTTGTAGCAACAACAACAATTACTGCCGATCCGGTTGAAATGACGATTGACCAGACCAGTTTGATCAGCGTACAGTTGAAAGACCAGTTTGGTAACCTGATTGTTAACGATAGGGCTGTTGTGCAGCTCAATACAAGTCGCGGGGTATTAACTGTGGTGACTTATTTCGAGGCCGGAGTTTATCATGCGACCCTTTCGGGCAACAACCAGGGTGTTGGTCTAGCTACCATTACAGGAACCATCCAGGCTGATGGCGAAGGATCGCACTTACAAATTGTTGATGACGCAACCGTGCTGATCATTGAAGGAGTGCCGGCAATAGCAACAACAATCATCACTGCCGATCCAAGTGAAATGACCATTGACCAGACAAGTTTGATCAGCGTTCAGTTGATTGACCAGTTTGGAAACCTGATTGTTAACGACAGAGCTACTGTTGCACTGAGCACTGACAGGGGAGTTTTAACAGGAGTAATTTATGTTGGAAATGGCATTTACACAGCCACTTTATCAGGCAATAGCGATGGTGTTGGACTGGCAACAATTACCGGCACAATCCAAATTGATGGCGGAGGTGCGGTTCTAAATATTTCAGACAACGCCACAGTACTGATTACTGAAGGCTTGCCGAATGTGCTTACCTCAACCATCACCGCTTCACCAATTACGATGACTTCTGATGCGTCGAGCGTGGTTACTGTTCAATTGAAGGACCAGTTTGGCAACCTGATTGTTAACAACAGGGGAACAGTTGTATTATCAACTGATCTGGGAGTCCTCACAGTTACATCTTATGATGGAGCTGGTACATACATAGCAACCCTAACCGGCAACGAAAGTGGAACAGGTATAGCTACTTTAACCGGAACAATAGTGATTGACGATGAAGGTTCACCACAGGCATTTAACGATGATGCCCAGGTTATTATCACTGAAGGTTTGCCAAATCTTTCACAGATCAGCATCACAGCAGATCCTGAAAGCATCACGGCTGACGGAACCAGTTTGATTTTGGTTCAGCTCAAAGACCAGTGGGGTAATAACCTGACAAGCAGCCGGGGAACCATTGCGCTTTCTACATCACCGATTGGTGCGCTGACAAGCGTTACTGACAACCTTGATGGAACATACAACGCTACATTCTTCCTCAATGCTTTTGGAACCGGTCTGGCCACAATTACCGGAACTTTAGCAGGTGAAGTAAATGGAAACATTTCAGATGATGCAATAGTAACAGTGACTCATGGAGTTGCCACACAGCTTACTATTTTGACCGAACCATCGCCAACCGCAATGGCAGGTGTACCGTTTGCAACGCAGCCACAGGTTCGGATTGAAGACCAGTTTGGAAACCTCGTTTCAGGTGATAATACTACCGAAGTCACAGCCACCCGTTACCTTGGAACCGAACAGCTTTATGGAACCGTTACAGTAACCGCAACAGATGGTATTGCCACTTTTACGGACCTGTATTACACAAAAATGGAAACCATTACGCTGATTTACAGCAGCGATACCGACTTGAGCAATTCAAATGCAATCTCAAGCCAGATCGTGGTTGACCACGCGGCTACCGCTTACTATACCATTACTGATGCAAACTTCATCATGGCAGGTGGCGCAAGAGCTCCCTACACAGTAAAGCGATATGATGAGTTTGGAAATATAGTGAATAAGGTTGTCGGTAATACTGATGCCAATGAACCGGTTTATCTCTATAGTAGTTCAACGGGCGCTAACAAGCAATTCCGCGATGCCGCTACCGGTGGAAACATCATCACACTCATCAATATATTGCCTGGAGCAACCAGCGCCAATTTCTGGTATTATGATGAAAAAACCGGCATGCACACAATCACGGTTTCTGATAACTCAGTTGCTCCAGATGGAGATTTGGGTGTGAATGATGCCAGTGATCTGATAGAAGTAAGGCCTGCAGCGTTGAAAGACTTCCTGGTTTACGGAATTGAAAGTCCGCATTATTATGGAGATATTCAAACCGTTACTGTTGAAGCCCGCGACTTGTTTAACAACAGGAAGATCAATTATACAGGCAGTATCACATTCTCAATTACTGATTTTGATGCTATTCCTCCGGCAGATTACCAGTTCACTTTGGGCAATGCGGGTATCATGACCTTCCCTGCCAGCATTTTGTTTACCAAGCCAAGCAGCTTCAGTCCGGTAGATGAATGGTGGGTAACTGCTATTGATCTTGCCGACCCAACCAAGTATGGTGCTCAAACCGAAATTATTGTTCTTGAGCGTCCGATCAATGTTATTGCGGATCACCAGGTAAAATATTTCTATGGTGATGCTTATGATCTGGGAACCAACTTGTTTACTGTAAGCAGTGGTATTGAACCGGAGGCTGAAATTTACGCGAACTCGGAATTAATTACCAATGTTACACTTGCAAGTGATGGAACCGATCCTGCAGCTTTCGTTGGCGACTACGATATTGTTACCAGCAATGCTACCGGTATCAATGGGTTCAACCCCGCCTACTATAACATCAATTATTCTACCGCAGGAAAACTTACCGTTGTTGCAAGGCCAATAACAATAGAAGTTAGTCCTGAATTGCAAGCCAAGGTATATGGTGAAATGGACCCCATTTTCTCTTATACTGTTTCATCCGCGCTTAATCTCGTGAACAACGATCAGTTTACAGGAGCGCTTGCCCGTGAAATTGGCGAAGATGTAGGACTTTATGGAATTGACCAGGGTTCATTGCTGATCTATGATGAAGATGGATTGGTAAACAAAACTGCCAATTACAACATTACCTTCATCGGCGGAGATTTTGAGATCACCAAAAAGCCGGTACTTGTCACTGCCGACGAGCAGAACAAAACCTATGGTGATGATGATCCGGCCCTGACTTTTGTTTCAGCACCAGTAAATGGATCAGTCCTGCCAAATGGTATTGCTGTTTCATTCTCAGGCGAACTTATACGCGAACTGGGAGAAACAGTTGGATCCTACGAGATTTATCAGGGTTCGCTGAACAACGATAATTACACCATCACCTATGTTGGCGATTTACTCAATATTGCACCTTTGGCAGTTCAGGTAACTGCTGACGCCAAGGAGAAAACTTATGGTGATCTTGATCCTTTACTCACATTTGTATCTGTTCCTGCGGTAGGCTCAACATTGCAAAACGGACTTACAATATCGTTCACTGGCGAACTGATCCGCATTACAGGTGAAAATGTAGGCGATTATGCAATTTTGAAGAATACAGTTAACAACAGCAACTACACTATTACCTACACTGGCGCCAACCTTACAATTCACGCGCTTGATGTGGATGTCTATGCTGATGCAAAGAGTAAGGTTTATGGACAAGTTGATCCCGCACTCACATTTGAATCTGAACCAGAAGTAGGTTTCGAACTGGCAAATGGTGAAGTAATTGGATTTAACGGAGCCTTAAACCGCGACTTAGGTGAAGCAGTCGGAAATTACACCATCAACCAGCATACAGTTGATAACGGTAACTACAACATCACCTATCATGAAGCTGATTTGGTAATTACCCAATTACAGGTTCAAGTTTTTGCCGATGTTCAAAGTAAGACCTATGGTGACATTGATCCTATACTCACATTTGTATCGAACCCAACCGTTGGCACTGAATTGGACAATGGTGATGCTATTGCATTTACAGGTGAATTAAGCCGCGTTGCCGGTGAAGATGTGGGCGCATACAATATTTTGCAAAATAATGTTGCGAACAGCAATTATGACATCGTATACACCGGAGCGCAGTTAACAATCATTCCTCTGGCCGTTGCTGTTAATGCCGAACCAAAAGTTAAGATTTTTGGCCAATTGGATCCAGCTTTTACCTTTGTTTCCGATCCTGCTGTGGGTGCTGTACTTGCAAACTTTGAAGTAATTGAATTCACAGGTGCATTATTGCGCGAACCTGGCGAAGATGTCGGTGCTTATGCAATCTATCAAAACTCGGTTGCTAACACCAATTATACAATCACCTACACAGGAGCTGATCTTACAATCAGCAAGCTGGATGTAAGCGTAACTGCTCATAGCCAAAGCAAAACTTATGGTGACCTTGACCCAGTTCTGAGCTTTACCTCCGATCCTGCAGTTGGTTTCGAACTTGATAATGGAATTTATATCGGCTACACCGGATCGCTCGTCCGTGCTATGGGTGAAGATGTTGGTTCTTATGAAATTGGCCAGGGAAGCCTCGGCAATAACAACTTCAACATTTCATTTACCGGCAATTCTCTTGAAATTGATCCACTTGCTGTAACAGTAGCTGCTGATGGTAAATCAAAGGTTTACGGAAACCTCGATCCAGATCTCACTTTTGTTTCTAATCCTATTGTTGGGTATACTTTACCTAACGATGAAGTGATCGGGTTCACAGGTTGGTTAAACCGCGATGCCGGTGAAACAGTAGGTTCCTACACTATTAACAGGAACTCGCTTGATAACAGCAACTATACTATCACTTATGTTGAGAACGAACTGGAAATCACGCCGCTTGCAGTTACTGTAACAGCTGATAGCAAGACCAAGGTTTACGGAAATGCAGACCCGGCCTTAACATTTGTTTCTGATCCTGCTGTAGGCAGCACTTTACCCAACAATCTGATTATTGAGTTTAGTGGTGAACTTGACCGTAACGCTGGCGAAAATGTTGGTTCCTACAACATCTACAGGAACACTGTTAATAACACCAACTATAACATCAGCTATTTCAGTGACCTGCTCACTATTACTGAGCGCCCGCTTACAATCACTGCAGAAAATCGCAATAAAACCTATGGTGATCTGCTGGTGCTTGGCACTACAGAATTCAGCATCAGCGGTGATGGCATGGCTTTTACCGAAACCATTGATGAGCTAACTTTGAATAGTGATGGAACACCAGTACTTGCTGATGCCGGCGTGTACCCGATTCACACATCAAATGCAGTTGGTTCGCAAGGGTTCCTGCTCTCTAATTACAACATTACTTATTCGAGTGCCGGAACTTTAATGGTGGAAGCACGTCCGTTGACCTTGTATGACTTTGGTGCAGCCAACAAAACTTACGACGGCAGCACTACAGTGATTGGAACCGGTTGGTTCGATAACCGCTTACCCGGTGATATCCTTGCATTCTCGTTTGAAGCCAATTTTGAAGATAAGAATGTTGGAACCAATAAAACGGTTAATTATACGAACATCGCCATCGTTGGCGGCCCTGATCAGTTCAACTATCATCTTCTTACAGTGGATGGTACAGCAAACGCCAGCATCCTTGCAAAAGCCTTGTCTATCACCGCCAATGACCTTACAAAAGCCTATGGCAACACCCTGGTGTTCGAAGGCACTGAATTTGAGTCAGCCGGAATGGTAAATGGTGAAACAATAGCTTCAATAACCCTTGTAAGTGATGGTACTCCATCCAATGCTCCGCTGGGAGTTTATCCGATCGTTGCTAGCGATGCCGTTGGAAATACCGGAACGTTGATGACTAACTATCTGATCACTTACTTCGATGGTGAATTAACTGTTGAGTTCAGTCTGCTTGGTACGGTGTCTTATTGGAAGAACAATAATGATATTCCGATACAGGATGTTGTTGTTAAACTGATTAATAACCAGTCGCAGGTTTTGGCAACTGCTACTACCGATGCTGCTGGTGCGTATACATTTATTGAGCAGAATCCAGGTGAAATTGACAGGATTGAAGTTTCCACTTCATTGCCCTGGGGAGGTAACAACTCAACCGATGCGTTGGCCATACAATTAAAAACTGTTGGTTTGCCACCGGCATACTGGACTCCTTCAAACTTCATTGATTTTGTTGGTGATGTGAATTCAAACAATGCTGTAAATGCTACAGATGCATTGTTTGTGCGCAACCGTTCAATTTACACAATTGATAGTTATCCGGCAGGAGATTGGGCGTTCAATGCAAAGAACCTTGGCATGAACTTCACCAATATCAATCTTAACACTGCTGTATTTAATTATTCAGATTTGAACTCCAATATTTTAGACATCAGAGCTTTGTGTTTCGGTGATGTGAATGGCAGCTACAACTTCGGTGGCGCCAAGTCATTGACCTCAGCCCATAACGATGAGATCACAAAGGTGGTTCCTGGTATGCAGTTTGAAATTCCTGTCAGGGTTGATAAAACCATTGAGTTCTCGGCGCTGAGTCTGCAACTTGCATATCCTGATGATAAAATCAGTATTGTTGGAATCAAATCCGACATCAACGGACTTGAGTATAACGTAGCTAACGGATTCATCAACATTGGTTGGTATAACCTGAACCCAGTAGTTATGCAAAACGGTGACGCTATTATAACCCTGGTTGTAACAAGCAATGCTCCTATTGGTTCTGACGATGACATTTTCTTCTTCAGCAGCGAAACCGAATTTGCTGATAAATCAGGTGAGGTTATCCAGAATTATGACCTGAGCATGAGCCGTATTGACAACAGCATGGAATATGCACTGCAATGCTATCCAAATCCGTTCAACGATTTTATGAGCATTGGCTACTCAATGGTTGAACCCGGAGATGTTAAAATCAGCGTTGTGAATAGTTTGGGTAGTGTTGTTACTGTACTGGCCGATCACCATCATGAAGCCGGCAATCACATTCTTGGCTTCACAGCCGGTAAGTACACCCTCTCAAAAGGATTGTATTTTGTGCGGATGGAGGTGAGAACCGAAAACACAAGCTTCACGAAGTTAGCGAGTGTAATATTTGTAGAATAGAGGATGATAAATTCGGGCGGCGGCGAAGCCGCCGCCCGAATTTTATTCTCAACAAAATATTTTCAAATTAGCATCACAGCGACCTGGTCTGTAAATTTCGCAGGAGAAACTATGGTGAACCAACGAAGATATTCATTACTTTAACCTGAAAATGAACCTAATACAAGATATTCATACATAATCAGTGCAATCCACAAAAAGTCTAAACATAAATTCAGAATGACATGAAAAAAATGCTACTCTCCATCTTGCTTCTTGCAGTGGTATTGTTCAACAGTGCAGTGGCCCAGTCAGTTGCCTTGCCCGACCAATACGGCACAGCAGGAACACAGGTTGTCATACCAGTAATGGTTCAGGATTTTGCCAATATCAGCGCAATAACCCTTGATTTCACTTACAACCCGGCCATACTGCAATACCAGTCCTTCCAGAACCCCCACCTTTTTGGAGGGTTTGTAGTAAACGCCCAAAATATGGGTAGTGTAAACTGGCTAAGCCTAACCTGGAACGACCTGACCAATAATCCTATGGGAATAAATATTCCTGATGGGGTTCTGATCAACATTGTTTTTAATTATACAGGAAACGAAAGCGATCTGAATTTTATAGTTAACAATTGTACGGCTCTCAAAATGCCGGCGTATAATGAGGTTCAGCTCGTAACCACAGACGGAAGTATTAAAGAGGAGCCTGAAGCAATTGTTTATATGCTGGATCAGTATGCGCTTCCCGGAGAGGTGAAAGTTCCTTTGATGGCAAACTTTTTCGGGGTCGAATACGGTGTGGGATCGTTCACTTTTTTTATCATCTATGATAACACAAAGCTTACATTTTCAGGACTGGATGATGTTGCATTGCCGGCAGGATCAGTTTTTGTGAACACCATCAGCAATCCTTCCAGGCTTATTGTTGACTGGGTAAACCCTGACCCATTAGGTGGTGGATATACGGCTGATGGCTTATTATTGAACATGGTATTTAATTACACGGGCGCTTCGGATACCGAACTGAAATTTCAGCTTGGAAATTGCGTTGTTGCCAACAACCAGGCCTACGAAATTGATGTAGATTATGAAGATGCCTGGGTGCTTACATGTCCTCCAATCTTAGCAGATGTTACTGTTGTGAACCCAACCTGCGTTGGAAGTAAAGATGGTTCAATCACTGTCAGCAACGCTTCAGGAGCAACATCTTATGAAGTCAATATTGGCGACGGATGGTATCCTTTAAATGGAACGTTTAGTTTTACTGATCTCGAACCGGATACATATACTTTAAACATCCGTAACGCATCAGAACCAGTTTGTACATTTCACCTGGGAGATTATCAAATTGTTGATCCTGATCCGCTCGATGTTTTCTTCACCATTGATGGACAAGCATTGGTGCCGTTTCAGATGATTGAATATTGTTTCAATACCGATCTTATAGCTCTGGAACTGGTGGATGAACAAGGAGGTGAACAGGCTTCAGGTACACCACCATTTTCTGTCACATTTACCATCAACGGTGGTTCTCCCATTGTGATAAACGACATACAGTTCGGTTCAAGCATCAACCTTGTTGGTTATTTGCCACAAGGCCAATTACCAGGTCAGATTGAAGCAGGCACCTATTTTATAGAAGTTACTGAATTGAGCGATTTCAATGAATGCACACTTTCACCCGGGGCGCTTGCATACTATAAGTTTACTATTGTTATTGAAGAGGAGCCTTTGGTTAGCTTTGGTTTTAACGGAGTAGAAGCCGGACATAATGCCAGTTTTACTTATTGTTATGGAGTTCCTGTGGGAGTTTCAATTTATGCAATGTATGGAGGAACTGCTCCTTATACCGTAACCTACGAACTTGATGGTGTTCCTGCAACAGTATATAATCTAAATCCCGGAGACTTTTTATCTGAACCACAGATTTATGCTTCAGGAGTTTATGAGATTGTTGTCACAGATATTATTGACGCAAATAACTGCCATGCGAGTGAAGAATTTCTCTCACTATGTACTGCTTCAATAACCATCAATGAAGCCCTTTCAATTATATGTCCTGAAGATATTGAGGTTTCCAATGATCAAGGATTATGCGACGCCTGGGTTGATTTTGCGGCAGTTGCCGGAGGTGTTCCTACTCCCATTGTATCTTATTCGATTGATGGTTTGATAATTACCTCTCCCCATTTATTCCCGGTTGGAAGTACAACTGTAACTGTAGTCGCAGAAAATATTTGTGGAACTGTAGATTGCAGTTTCGATGTTGTTGTTGAAGATATTTCCGCCCCGGCAGTAATCTGTAGTGATAATCTGGAAAAACCTGCAGATCCCGGTCAATGCGAATGGCAAAGTCAGGCAGGCGATCTCACTTTGGTTTCTGCAACAGATAATTGTGGAATTGCCAGTATAAGCTGGGAAGTGACATTTCCAGCAACAGGGCCTTCAGATCCAGAAATTATTGCCGCATGGGATTTCGAAGATGCAACAAAACTACTCGGAAACCTTCCATATACAGCAGATGAAGGAATACCGGCCAATGCAAACATTGCCACTGTTAATCTAACGGGCGGACCGATTTTTTCTACATGGGTTACTGGTGCAGGTGGATCCGGCACATTTGCCCCTAACACAAATACATGGCATAACGCTGGTAGTAATGCATGGACTATTGTTATCAATACCCTTGGGTACAACAACCTTACCTTGGGTTCAAAACAACAAAGTAGTAGTACCGGCCCACGCGATTTTGTGGTGGAATACTCCCTGGATGGTTTAATTTGGGTCAATATTCCAGGCTCTGCTATTACGGTGGCCAACAACTTTACTTCAGGTGTATTGTCAGGTCTGGCGCTTCCTGAAGTATGTAATAACCAGCCGACCTTACATTTGCGCTGGCTGAGAAGCAGTAATATTGCTGTAAATGGTTCAGCAATTTTAGGTGGTGGCACTAATCGTATTGATGATATAATTATCATAGGAACACCAAACAGTGAAAACAATATTATTGGTACAAATGACGCCAGTGGTATAGCATTTTCTGTTGGGATAAGCACTGTTAGTTATACTGTTACAGATGAGTCAGGGAATGAAACCTCATGCAGCTTTAGTGTCACCGTAAATGATACTGAAGCCCCAGTTACTGAAGCTGATGGAACTTCAACAATTGATTGTATTGCCTCTGCAATTGAACCAGTTGTTCCAAACGCTGTGGACAATTGTGATGGTTCCATTCCGGGGGTTCTGTCTAATATTTTAGATGTTCCGAACCCACTATTATGCAGTGGAACAAGAACATATACTTATTCCTACACCGACTTATCTGATAATACGTCATACTGGACTTATACTTTCACGGTGCTTGCCCCGGTGGTTGTTATGCCGGAAAACGCTGGAATGGAAATCTCTTGTCCTTCGCAGGCTGTTGAGCCAACTACACCAGTAATTGCTGACAATTGCGGACGCAATCTGGAACTTCTGAGCCTGGTTCAAACCTCGGATAACACCGAAGGTTGTGTTGGTGAAATTGTGTGGACTGCAACTTACGAAGATTGCAGCGGAGCGACTTATTTCTGGACTTACACTTACACCGTGCTTGCCCCGGTTGTTGTGGTGCCTGATAACGGTTCTTCGGATATTTCATGTCCTTCGCTGGCTGTAGCGCCAACCAACCCTGTAATTATTGACAACTGTGGCCGCGAACTTGAACTTGTGAGCCTGGTTCAAACCGCGGATAACACAGAAGGTTGTGCCGGCCAAATTGAATGGACAGCCACTTATGAAGATTGCAGCGGAACTACTTATTTTTGGGTCTATACTTACACAGTATTGGCCCCGGTAGTTGAAATGCCTGATAACGGAGCTTCCGTTATTGCTTGTCCTTCGCTGGCTATTGCACCAAATACACCTGTAATTGCTGACAATTGCGGACGCAATCTGGAACTGCTGAGCCTGGTTCAAACCTCTGATAACACCGTAGGCTGCTCCGGCGAAATTGTATGGACCGCAACCTATGAAGCATGCAACGGAGCAACTTATTTCTGGACTTTCACCTATACCGTGCTTACACCGGTAGTTGTAATGCCTGAAAATGGAGTTTCTGAAATTGCTTGTCCTTCGTTGGCCATTGCACCAAATACACCTGTAATTGCTGACAATTGCGGACGCGACCTTGAACTTCTGAGCCTGGTTCAAACCTCAGATAACACCGAAGGTTGCGCTGGCGAAATTGTTTGGACGGCCACTTATGAAGATTGTGCTGGAGCAACTTATTTCTGGACCTATTCCTACACCTTACTGCCTGCTACAGGCCCCGAATTGGTTGATGAAAATGTTGATTGCTCAAGTCTTAATCAAAATGGGCTACCTTTTACACTTGCAGAAGCTGAAATGTTTGACCCCGCAAGTCTGATAGGACAAGTGGAGGCATTGTACACTGATAATTGCGGTGGCG
The DNA here is from genome assembly GCA_014860575.1 of Bacteroidales bacterium. Lineage (NCBI taxonomy): Bacteria > Pseudomonadati > Bacteroidota > Bacteroidia > Bacteroidales > Bacteroidales bacterium. Next base: position 102,788 of record JACZJK010000057.1, on the reverse strand, counting down.
CTGTAACAGCTATCGTTTCATCAGTAACTGCAGGCTCTCCAACAGGACCGAACTCTGACCAATCATGGTTCTTTACCTATGAGTTTACAATCACGGATGTTTGTGGCAACTTTACTGCATGTAATGTTACTTATAGCGGCAGTGCTGTTCCGGAAACCGTGATCATTGACAAAGGCCATATCAGAACCGGGGAAATTGTATGTTATGGAGCAACGCAAACCATAACCATATCCGGGTTATCAGTATATGGTAGCCTGACCTTGATCGCAGGTGAATCTATTCACTTACTGCCGGGTTTCAAGGTCTTTAATCAGGGATATCTCCATGCGTATATTGGTGATAATTATTGTGTGAACCCAGTACCTGTAATAATAGCAAAGGATTTGGAGATTATACCTGACCAATTGCCTGCCAGTGTTATAAATAATGAAAGCTTCTTTAAAGTTTTCCCGAACCCGACATCAGGTTCCTTTATACTGCAGTTAGAGGACGTTGAAAATGAGTCGGCGCTTAAGGTTGAAATCTATAACATGCTTGGCGAAAGACTATTCATGAATGAAATGTCCGGCTATCAGCAATATGAGTTTAATGTTTCTGATTTAACGCCCGGAATTTACATCGTTCGCTGCCTCCATGGTGATAAGTTTGGAACTGAAAGACTGATCAAAAAGTAAACACAGGGTTCAAACCGGCCTATTATTAATGTTGGTTGGTTTGGCAATAAAAAAAGATCAGCGGCAACGCCAGGGCGTTACCGCTGATCTTTTTTTATAACATTTCATTATCTGTTGGCATTAGCAATTTGCCGTTGGCTTCATCCCATTGCCGTTGGCTTTAGCCAACGGTTAAAAGGAAAAAAATACAATCAAGGCTAGCCACATTTTTATCAATTATTGTTTCTTTCAATAAGCGCCAGCGTCTCAACATGCAGCGTCTGTGGAAAAAAATCGTACGGAATTATGCTATGAACCTTAAATCCATTTTTGCTCAGAAAAACCAAATCCCTGTAAAGCGTTCCTGCGCTGCATGATAGATAAGCCATTTTGCCGGGTTTTAGCTGTGCTGCGATCCATTCCGAAACTTCTTTTTCCAATCCGGTGCGGGGTGGGTTCGCATATAAGCATATTTCCTTTCCTTGCATAGCAGATTGGGATAAAAATTCGTCTAACTGCGGAATCCGCTGCGCGCAAGTTCCACGCAAAAGTGTTGCTTGCGGCACGTTGATCTTAGCACATTCAAGGGCTTCTCCACCCAGCTCAACGCCAATAACTGTTGCCCCGGTTTCCGACCATTTTTTTAATGAAGCCCCAATACCACAATACAGATCAATAACTGCATGATTGTTGGCAGACGACAGGAAATCTGATGCTGATTTCAATGAATCGTTGTACAATGTTGGCAGGACCTGTTGAAACGATGAAGGCCCGTAAACAAGGTTTTCATCCGTTACTGAGCGACTTTTTCCGAAAACAAGCTGCCAGCCGCCTTTACCAAATATCTTTTTTCCGGCGCTTGGATGCATGTGTAACCAGAACCCATCAACCCCGTTGCTTTCAAATGCTGACCTAAGATCTTTATTAAGCCAGATCAAATCAACTATTTCCCGGCTCTTGACTACCAGCGTAATTTGTGCCCCTGACTGAATAAAATAAGCAAGTGGAAAGCGTTCAGGTGGTGGTAAGCTTTTGGACAGCAACTGTATGTTCCGGTTTACCATGGTGTTCTGAACCGGGCAATCATGAATGGCAATTACACTATCTATTTTTCTGATCCCAATTCGCCAGCTATCTTCATGGAATTCAGCCGCCAGACAAACTTTTTTTCTGTAATTCCAGCGCTGTTCTTCTGAAGCACTTCTGATTGGATGTAGCAGCTGAGCAAATTCACCCAACCTTTTTTCAAGCCATTGCTGCTTTTGCGCCAGGCTCTCATTCATCGGGAGGTTACGATGCGGACAGGCAGGACATTCCTTAACGCAGCCGGATTTGAGATTTATTTCACTCATCATACTTATGGGGAAACTGAAAATAGAGCGAGGTAAAAAAACCGGATTAAAAATTCAGGAAAGTTGGATTGCAAGAGTCCCTCTATTCAGGATTCTTACTCACAACAGATGTTATTTCAATTTTGCAGCATGCAACCCACATTCCTTGGTTTCCGGGTTTTCCCACCACCAGCGACCGGCGCGGACGTCTTCGCCGGGCTCAATGGCCCGTGTGCAGGGTTGGCAGCCAATACTCGGGTAGCCTTTGTCGTGCAAGCGATTGTATGGCACATTGTTTCGTTTTAGATAATCCCATAACTGATCTTCAGTCCAGTGAATAAGCGGATTGATTTTGATCAGGTTAAATTGCTTGTCCCATTCAAACATGGCTGCACAATTCCTCGTTACCGATTGTTCTTTTCGCAACCCGCAAATCCATGCATCCAGTCCAGAGAATGCCCTTTTGAGAGGTTCAATTTTCCTGATATTACAACACAGCTTGCGGTTCGCAATACTCTCATAAAAAAGATTGATGCCTTTTTCGTTGACCATGTTTTCCACTTGCTGAGTGTCAGGAAAAAATGAACGGATTGGAATTCCGTATTTTTTCGAACTGATATCAATCAAATCGTAAGTTTCCGGGAAAAGTCTGCCTGTGTCGAGCGTAAATACATTCGCGGTTTTATCAATTGCAGCAATCATGTGAAGTATTGCCTGATCTTCGGCGCCCATGCTGGTTGAAAATGCAATTTTATCGCCGAAAAATTTCAAGGCCCATGAAATTACATCTTCGGGTTTGGCTGAGTTGAAAAGCTGGTTCCAGTCTGAAATGAGTTGCTGTTGATTCATATTTTTTTATTTTCAGTGGCAAATTTAATGATTTCTATGAACCCGGTTCATTTCTTACTTTTGTCGCCTGCTTATCAAGCTAAAACAAAGATATGAACTATCACTTCATTGCCATTGGCGGCGCCGTGATGCATAACCTGGCCATTGCCCTGCATCATAAAGGCCACGCAATTACCGGTTCGGATGATGAAATTTTTGACCCTGCCAAAGCACGGCTGGATGCTTTAGGCTTATTGCCGGAAGATGTTGGTTGGTTCCCTGAAAAAATCCACCAAAATCTTGATGCCGTCATAGTTGGGATGCACGCGCGGAATGATAATCCTGAACTGCAGGCGGCAATTGGATCAGGTGTAAAGGTTTATTCCTTTCCAGAATTTTTATACGAACATGCACGCAATAAAAAGCGGATTGTGATCGGTGGAAGTCATGGCAAAACTACCATCACAGCCATGATCATGCATGTGATGCGGCATTTCGGCCTGGAGTTCGATTACCTTGTTGGGTCGCAGGTGCAGGGATTTGATGTAATGGTGAAAGTGAGCGACAACGCCCCCTTCATGGTTTTTGAAGGAGATGAGTATCTCACGGCTCCTTTCGATCCCAGACCCAAATTTCATTTGTATCATCCGCATGTGGCGCTGATCAGCGGAATTGCATGGGATCATATTAATGTTTTCCCCGATTTCGACGAATATGTTAAGCAATTCTGGTTGTTTGCCGGAATGATTGAGCCGGGCGGATCACTGATCTATAATCAGGAAGATCCTTTGGTTCGCGACATTGCTATGAACTTACTGCATGATATGGTTCGCATTGCTTATAATACTCCTGAATACTTTGTGAGGGATGGTGTGACCCACCTCCAACACAACGATAAAGTTTACCGGCTTAAAATTTTTGGCAGGCATAATATGCAAAACCTTGCCGGCGCCATGAAAGTTTGCAGTGAGTGCGGAATAAGCGACGATGATTTCCTGGAAGCCATAAAGACTTATGAGGGCGCAGCACGCCGGCTGGAATTAATTGCTGCGAAGGATCAAACCCATATTTATAAGGATTTTGCCCATTCGCCCTCAAAACTGAAAGCAACAGTAACAGCTGTAAAAGAGCAATTCCCTGAATCAAAACTTGTGGCGTGCATGGAGTTGCACACTTTCAGCAGTTTGAGTGGTGGTTTCCTGCAAGAGTATAAAGATTGTATGCAACATGCCGATGAAGCCATCGTGTATTTTAACCCACATACAATAGCCATGAAAAAACTGCCTCCCATCAGTGAGGAAGATGTACGAGCTGCGTTTGCCAAGGAAGGATTAATGGTTTATACCGATTCGAAGAAGTTGTTGTCCGCTCTGGAAAACAAAAACTGGAACCACGCCAACCTGCTGATGATGAGCTCCGGAAACTTCGATGGAATAGACCTTAATTTACTGGCAAACAAAATTCTTGATTGAGATTATTCCCATTCCAGATATTTTGGCAACAAGGCAACCCGACGGGGTCTGAAAGACCCGTCGGGGTTTCAAATTTAAGCTATTCCCAGGCCTGGTAATTAGGCAATAGGCTGATAGTTGTTTCGTCGGGTTCGGTAACTAGTGTGGTTAATTCAAGCTTGTTGAACTTTGAAGGCCAGATGATTACAGGAACTTCCTCGCTTCCAAAACTACCATTTGAACTAAAAAAACTCTCAGAGTTCAGGCATTGGCAAAGGGCATACATATAATACGAATCCTTATCAAACTGATGTAACTTGGCAGCGGCAAGGTCGGCGAATTCAATAATCACTTCTGCGCAGAGCATCTCATTTTCCTCGTAAAGTCGTTTACCTGTCACAACAGCCATTGGATATTCATCTTCCAGCTCGCTTCCATACAAATAGGAATTGACAAGCTCGTCAAAATCCGTTTCGGAAACATCCGCTTCCTCATCCATCACCGACATAATGTTGATATAACGAATGGTGAGTATGCCCGAATTCTCTCCTGTGAACTCAAATACATACTCCTTTTTCTCTACAGTCAGACATCCACCGAGGAGAACAGAAATAACGAACAATGCTGTAAGCATGCTAAAAATTTTCTTCATGATAATGGGTTTTAAGGTTGCACCAAAGGTAGCATCTTTTTTATGCTATTTTTGCAAACCAAAATAATTTCAGATCCAAAATTCAAATCCTGAATCCATTTTGGTGACAAAGGCAATCTTGTCTGTAAAATTTTGAATCTCAAATCCGGAATCTTGAATTATAAAAATTTGCTATGAATATCTCCCTCGACATCAGTTATTACCCGCTAAACCGTGAACACATTCCTCCGATCCTGGATTTTATTGAGCGGATCAAAAGCCATCACGATCTTTTGGTTCGAACCAATGGACTGAGTACACAGGTATTTGGTGATTTTGACAAGGTGATGGATACAGTTAAAGACGAAATCCACAAATCATTTGAAATACCCAATTCGGTGTTCGTAGTAAAGATTGTGAATGTTGACCAAAGCGCCTTTTAATTAGCTAACTACAACCTATTTGCTTCTTACCATCTCCAAAGCAATGACTTAATAAAATCTACATGATTCTACTTTCCTTTTTTGATCTCTTCTATCAAAACGTACTTGCAACCACCTGGCTCGAAATAATCGCAGTTGTTTTTGGCCTGCTGAGTGTCTGGTATGCGAAAAAAGCAAACATCCTTGTTTACCCCACTGGAATTGTTTCGGTATTAATTTATGTGTACATCTGCTTTTTCGCGAAGCTGTATGCCGATATGGGCATCAACTTCTTTTATTTTGTGATGAGCGTTTACGGCTGGTATAACTGGACCCGGAAAAGGCCCGGCCAAAAGGTGATCAGTATTTCATGGAATTCAAAAAAGGAACAATGGATCGGCATTATAGCAACCGTTGTGGCTTATTTTGCCATTTTAGGATTGATATGGGTTTTCAAACGGGAAGACACTGAATACATGAACTCCTATATCCCTTATGTGGATTCATTTACGACCTCTGTTTTTCTGATTGGTATGTTGCTGATGGCGCGCAAAAAAGTTGAAAACTGGATTTACTGGATTATCGGCGATATTGTTTCAATACCACTATATTTTATGAAAGGCCTGGTGTTTACAAGTTTTCAGTATGCTGTATTCCTGCTGATTGCAGTATTAGGGTATATTGAATGGAAGAGATTATACAGGGAAATCGAAGCATGAGCAAAAGAATTGCCATTACCGGGCCGGAATCAACCGGGAAGTCATCACTTGCCAGCGAACTGGCAACCCATTATGAAACAACCTGGGTTCCTGAATTTGCACGCGGCTATTTATCAGATCTCGGAAGGCCATACAATTATGATGATATCCTTGTTATTGCCATGAACCAGTTTCGCTTGAACAATGAAGCTACTCAGTTAGCAAACCGCTTTTTGTTTTGCGATACCGAACTTATCGTTACCAAAATCTGGTGCGAGGTTAAATACGGAAAATGCCATCAATGGATCGAAGAGCACATTCTCAAACAAAATTTCGACCTTTATTTATTGACAGATATTGACCTTCCGTGGGAACCAGATCCGCAGCGCGAACATCCGCATATGCGGCAGCATTTTATGGAGCTTTATATAGATGAATTGGAGAGCCGGCATTTTCCATACCGTATTATTGCTGGCCAACAGGAGGAAAGGCTTAAGAATGCAATAACCGCTCTCAATGAGATTGTCGGTTAATTGTATTGCAAAAGTGTAATCTCCCTGACAAAGTATTATTCCTGAACAGTAAATCCGCTGATTGCAACACCTTTAACGTGAGGCTTTCCGAAAGCTCAGGATGGCTATCAAGGTAGCTGTTTACAAGTTCAGCAACTTCAACGATTTGGTAGTTGCTTAAAGTAGCATCCAGCCAGTTTTTCGGGAAGAAAATATCACCAGTGCGTTGAATTTCTTCAAGCATTTCAAGGCTTTCAGCGATATACTTTACACTTCCTCCATCGCGCAATGGATGATGCAGATAGTTCAACGCTTCAAGAACCCAGGGTTCAGGGTTGCGGTTTTCAGGCTTTTTCAGGCTCTCAAAGAAGCCGTCCCTTTCAGCTTGGTTACCAGAAAGCGCAGGCATGATAAATTCCAATTTCTTTTTGCGATCGGGGTTTTCAATGCGTTGTAATTCTTTCTCAAGTATTTCCTTGCCGTTTTCTGAACGCAAAGCAATTTCGCAAGCCAACACTGTGAGGTTCTGATCACTGATACTAAAACCAGGAACTTCCGTTGTTTTATTATACAATCCAATCATCTGATTTATGCTTTCCTGACTTCGTGCAACAACAAGCCAGGCATCCAGAAAAACCTGTTTGCTTTCATTAGGAACCGTCACCAATTTCTCCCAAAGCAATGCTTCAGTGCGCGAAATGAAGACATGATGATTTTCACGGTTCAGGAAATTCCTATGCATTATCACTAAATTATTCGTTAGATAATTCAGGATTTGAGCATTGGTTTCAGTATCCAGTGCCTCGAAGAGGAGTTCAAAGTAAACTTCCTTGCTAAGACCGGTATTCAGAAAGTCCTCATGAATGTTGATGAATAATGCTGCACGAAGGTTCTCATTGCTTATATCATTAATATTTTGCATAAGAAATTCTTTGTCCTGATCACTGGTTGGAAAATATCCATAGCCCATGCCCCCTCCATTGAGCGAGATGCAAAGCGGCAGCCGTTTGGCTTCAGGCATTGAAACCGTAAGTTCGGGTTTATCGAACCAGATATTCTGCTGCACTGAGCCGGAAGCGTAAACCATTCCTGCGCTCAGGAGCTGCGAGGGAAAAGGATTCATTTCTGCAGCATTTACCTGTTTTATTTTCAGTGTCTTTTCCTGGGTTCGCACTTCGGTCTCAATTTCATACTCAATCCTGGGCATTCCCTTGCCATATACCCAGGCCTGACTCCATTTGCTAATATTTTTATCGCTATGGCTATCGAAAATCTCAGCGAGATCAATCCAGTCAGCATTTGCATGAGAAAAACTGAGCAGGTATTCCTGCACTGCTTCCCGGAAATTATCAGGCTGCATGATCTCTTCGAGTTGCCTGAAAATAATTGGAGCCTTGTTATAGATGACGGGGCCGTACAAACTGCCTGCCTGGTTCATATTGAGGAGTTGCTGTTTGATAGGATGTGTTCCCGCGCTGCGGTCAATGGAATAAGCCCTGGGATAATGTGATAGCATAAATTGCAGCTCGTGGTTTATCTCCTGAAACTGCGGTTCAATCATTTTATCAGCCATAAAGCCGGCAAATACTTCCTTAAGCCAGACATCGTCGAACCATTTCATTGTTACCAGGTTTCCGAACCACATGTGTGCGGTTTCGTGAGCAATGAGACTTGCTTTACGAAGTTGTTGCGTAAGTGGCGCAGATTCATCAAGCATCAGTCTGTCGTCGCGGTACCAGATAGCGCCCGGATGTTCCATGCCGCTGTATTGAAATCCCGGAATTACAGCAATATCAAACTTTTGGTATGGGTAGGGGATGCCGGTATACTCTTCGAGCCAGGCCAGGGATTCAAAATGCTGCCGGAAAATCCTATCCGCATTTCTTTCCAGTTTTTCCTGATCCGGTTCTCGATGAAACACAGTAATGCTCCTCTCTCCGTTGCTGTTGGTAAGCCTTTGAAATTCTCCGGCTGCGAACGCAAAAAGGTAGGTGCTAATAGGTTGCTGCATGGAAAAATGCAACTCCTTTCTTCCGTTGGCTGATTCTTCGCCAGTTAACGGTCCATTGCTGATGGCTGTCCATGATTCCGGAACGTCAAGGGTAAGGTTAAAAGTGGCCTTTAAATCAGGCTGATCGAAACAGGGAAAGGCCGTTGATGCGCGATCCGGAACAAACAAGGTGTACATGAAATCATCCGAGCGGTTCAAGGCCTGGTTTGAAGAAATAAACTCAAGCTCAATCTTGTTCCTCGCCGGAATGATATAATCGGATGGGATCAAAATATGCTGGTTCATATAAGTGAAATCAGATGCATTTCCATTGACAACCACGTTACTTACCTGATCGGCACCTGGCTGAAAATCGAGGTTGATACCGTGCAGGGATTTGCGGTGTTTGAAGTGAATAATAGCTTTTCCTGTTATTGCTTCCTCAGGGTTCTCAGGTATATTGAACCATAAATCGTAATGCACTTCAGAAATATTCTTTGCGCGGTATTGTGCCAGTTCAATGGAAACCCCAGGTTTGTAAAAGGAGCGCGTTCGCTGGCAAGCCGGCAAGATTAGGATAAGTATAAGTGAGAGAATATATAATCGGATCATTGTGTAGATTTTTATTTATGAATTGCAAACGTACATTTTTTCCGCTTTTCACTTAGCATGAACAATTGTCAACGGCAATTGATTTATTTCTTCCTCACCACCCAATCGCCTTTATCGTTTATTACAAAACTCCTACCTTCGCCATCACTCAATGCTGTGCCATGAATCGGAGGTTTAAACCAATCCTGCTTTTGCTGTTGCCCTTGTTGTTGTTGCTGAGCTTTCTGAGCATTCGTGTCGGCGAACTTTTTGACGACCCAACATCCACAGTTCTGCTTGACCGGCATGATGAATTGCTTGGTGCAAGAATCGCCGCCGACGGACAATGGCGTTTCCCGCACAATCATTTGGTTCCGCAAAAGTTTGAAAAATGCCTCATTGCTTTTGAAGATAAGCGATTTTACTACCATCCTGGAATAGATCCGATTGCTGTGTTAAGGGCATTGCGTTCAAATATTAAAGCAAAAGCCAATGTAAGCGGTGGCAGCACAATTACAATGCAGGTTATCAGGCTTTCACGAAAAGGCAAGCCTCGAACCATTGGTGAAAAACTTGTGGAGGCTGTGATGGCATTGAGGCTGGAAGTCCGGTTCAGCAAAAAAGAAATATTATCGCTTTACGCTTCCAATGCCCCTTTTGGTGGCAATGTGGTAGGGTTAGATGCAGCAGCCTGGCGATATTTTGGCCGCAATGCGACTGAACTTTCCTGGGCAGAAGCTGCTACCCTTGCTGTTTTGCCAAACGCACCTTCCATGATTCATCCGGGTCGTAACCGCGAATTGCTGATCCAAAAACGCAATCTGCTGCTTGAGCGTTTGATGAAGAACAAAACGATTTCAGTCGAAGATTATGAACTTGCCTTGCTTGAAACGCTGCCCGGCCAGCCTTTGAGCCTGCCCATGGATGCTTTCCATCTTCTTGAAAGAATGCATCTTACCCAGCCGGGCACCATCGTGCATTCTACCCTGCAAGCCGGCTTGCAGCGCAACGCAAACCGAATTGTGAATAACTACGTTGCACAATATCGTTCCAATCAGGTTCACAACGCTGCCGCCCTCATTATTGATAATCGCAGCGGCGAAGTGATAGCCTATACCGGTAATGTTTTCGACCCTCAGAACATGGTTCCCGGAGCAATGGTTGATGTGATAACCGCGCCCCGCAGCGGTGGCAGCATCCTCAAACCCTTCTTGTTTGCCGGCATGCTTCATGAAGGATTGATGAGCGAGAAAACACTGGTAGCCGATTACCCTTTTCAAACTCCGGGTTTCAATCCGCAGAATTTCGACCGCCGTTTTGATGGCGCTGTGCCAGCCTACCGTGCCTTGCAGCGCTCGCTGAATGTTCCTGCTGTACGCATGTTGCAGCAATTTGGCGTTGAAAAGTTTTATTTTCTCATGCAGCAGCTTGGCATGCGAACCCTCAACCAGCCGCCTTCACATTATGGCCTTTCCCTTATTCTTGGAGGAGCCGAATCAACGCTGTGGGATGTTACAGCTATGTATGCGCGGCTTTCCAGGACCTTGATAAATTTTTCGCAATATGACGGCCTGTATCTTCCCGCTGATATGTTCGAGCCCATTTTATTGCTGCCTTCTGAACCAGTGGGAAATACCGATATTGGAAAAACCCGCCAATTGCTTGAACCCACAGGAGTATTGGATGCATCAGCCATTTGGGTCACATACAATGCATTGCTTGAGGTGAACCGCCCGGAAGAAGAATCGGGCTGGAAGATTTTTAACAATGCCCGGCGCATAGCCTGGAAAACCGGAACAAGCTATGGCAACCGCGATGCCTGGGCCGTTGGAACCACACCTGAATTCACAATTGGAGTCTGGATCGGAAATGCAAGCGGCGAAGGCCGGCCCAACCTTACCGGGGTTGGTTTTGCCGCACCGGTTTTATTCGACCTTTTTGGCTTACTGCCCCACACCTCCAGCTTCCCGCAGCCTTATGACGATTTGGTTGCTGCAAACATCTGCAGACAAAGCGGCCATATTGCCGGTGTTTTCTGTACCGAAACCGATTCAGTCTGGATCCCGCTCAAAACGCTGCGAACCATCAGTTGTCCTTACCACACCGCGGTGCATCTTGATGCAACAGGCAGGTTTCGGGTAAACAGCAATTGCTACGAAGTACATCGCATGCAAAAAAAATCATGGTTTATTCTTCCTCCAGCCATGGAATGGTTTTACCGTGCACACAACCCTGATTACCGTCCGCTACCACCTTGGTACGCCGGATGTGATGCCACACTAGGCCGCAACCCCATGCAATTGATTTACCCTGCCGGAAATGTTACAGTGAGCATCCCCCGTGAGCTTGGAGGCGACAAAGGAAAACTTGTACTTCAGGCGGCGCATCGAAATGCGGAAGCAGTCATCTTCTGGCACATAGATGGGGAATATATTGGCGCTACGCATACTGAACATTATCTTGCAATCAGCCCGGCTCCTGGAAAAAGAAAAGTGGTGTTGGTTGATGAAAGTGGATACAGGCTTGAACAGGAGTTCACTGTTGCCCAGGGTTCGGAATAAACCCGGATTTTGTATTTTTGAGCCTTAACACACTAAGCCCATGAAAATAGCAATCGTTACCGGCGCTTACGGCACCATCGGAAAAGCCATTGCAAATGGCATCGCCAAAACGCTCAACTATAGAGTTATTATGCTTGGCCGTGATCCGGTAATGCTCCGGAATGCCGCTGAGGATGTCAGAAAACAATCCGGCAATACTGAAATAATTGAAGGCTTGCTTGACCTTTCGTTGAAAAAGAACATCGAAGCATTTGCAGAAACGATTTCGGAACCGGTTCATATCCTGGTAAACAATGCATCCACAACACCGCGTCAAAGGCTCGAAACTGAAGAAGGCATTGAAATGCAATGGGCGGTAAATGTGCTGGCTTACTTTCGTATGATCCATGCTTTTACACCACATCTGGCAAAAGCCGCTGGCGCCCGTGTTGTGAATGTGGCAAGTTATTGGGCGGGCGACCTTGATCTAAGCGATCCTGAATTCAAACGCCGCAATTATCACAACGATACTGTTTACCGTCAGAGCAAGCAGGCGGATCGGATGCTTACACGCTCATTTGCCGAAATGCACCAAGGCAAAAACATAAGCGTGAATGCATGCCATCCCGGCGATGTGAACTCAAAGCTGAGCAACAACCTGGGATATGGTGGCCATGAAACACCGGAACAAGGCGCTGATACTCCGGTTTGGCTCGCACTTTCACAGGAAGTGGATGGGATCACAGAAAAATACTTTGAACACCGGCAGAAAACTGATTGCAGATATATGAGTGATGAGGCCAGTGTGAAAAAGCTTTTTGATATTTGTAGCAGATATTAACCGCTTCGATCGGATCGCTCCAAGCGATCCTACCGATAAGCTACAACGGTCTGACCGCTCGAAGCGGTCGAATCGGAAGAAAAGATATAAATCACTAACCAACAACCAATGACTCCAAAACCTGAAAAATCTAAACCATCGGATAAATCCAGGCTAAAGAAAAAGCCCAAATTTATCTCCGGCATTCACAATTATTGCGACCGATGGTGCGAAAGATGCCGTTTTACTGAGCGCTGCAGGGTTTATTACAGTGAACAGAAATACAAAGAAAAACATCCTTACGAAGATGATGATGCGGATGCTTTTTTCGCCCATCTCTCGCACATTTTTGGCGAGATAAGTCAAATGATTGAAAAGAATGCTGTGGAGATGGGAATTGATCTTGATGAAATTAAGAAGGAAGCAAAAACCCGGACCAGGGGTGACAGGCTGAAACATCCTGTGGTTGAAATCGCTGACCAATACGGTAGGAAACTTCATGAATGGTTAAATCAGAAAAGGGAAAATATCAGGCAAACCGCAGAAACTCTAGCTGCGATCTCGGAGGATGAGGCAAGCAAGTTTATTGATTCAGTTGACGTAGTTAGCTGGTATTTGTTTTTTATTGCGGTAAAACTAAGCCGCGCAATAGGCAAAGACGATCCGGACGATGAATTTGAAAGATACGATATGCTTGGTTCGGCCAAGATAGCCATTATTGCAACTGAAAGGTCAATTGCAGCATACTCTATCATACTCAATCACATGCCCGAAGAAGAAGACAGCCTGCTTTGGTTTCTGACCAGGCTCGAAAAAGTCAGGCGCAGTTGTAACGAACTGTTTCCGGATGCAATGGATTTTATCCGACCCGGACTTGATGAAAAGTAAAGCTTTGTCTCATTCGGTTCACAAGTTATAATGAACAAAGATTTTCATTAATACCGATTAGACCGATCGAAGTGGTCGGATCGGAAAGCCGCAAACGATCTGACCGCTCCAAGCTGTCGAACCAAGGAGCGAGAACCAAGGATGTCTCTAAAGTTCGTATCTTGTCATCCTGAACGCAGTGAAGGATCTCTTCTAAGCTTCAAAATCAGATCCTTCGTTACACTCAGGATGACAAAAAAACAGTAAAATCAGAAGCTTTCATATGGCCACGTAAGAAGCAAAAGAATGGTCTGTTTTCCAAGAAAATAATCCTGATCAGAAAATTGACTTGGCTGTATAAGTTGTAAATAGCTCCAGCGCCATGATCCCGGCAAGTGAATTTCCCGCTGCATTCAACCCTGGCGACCAAACAGCAACAGTGAGTTCCCCGGGCATGATGGCTATAATGCCACCCCCAACGCCGCTCTTTCCCGGCAGTCCTACCCGGTATGTGAAGTCACCGCCTTCGTCATATAATCCGCAGGTTTGCATCAGGGAATTGATGCGTTTAGCTTGTCGTGGTCCGCAGATGGTGTTGCCTGTGCATGGGTCAACACCATTGTTGGCAAGAAAGAGTGTTGCACGGGCAAGGTCGTGACTGTTCATACTGAGAGAACATTGGTGGAAATACAAATCAAGAACCTCTTCAACTTCGTTTACAAGGTTGTTGTAGCTTTTCAGAAAGTGAGCCAGGGCTGCATTGCGGTGGCCACTTGCTTTTTCTGATTGCGCCACTCCTTCATCGTACTCAACTCCTGGATTGCATGAACAACTTCTCACAAACTTTAGCAGGTCATTCTTTGGATCATGGTTCTCGAGAATAATGCAGTCGGTAACTACCAACGCTCCTGCATTTACAAATGGGTTGCGGGGAATACCATGCTCATATTCCAGTTGCACCAGTGAGTTGAAAGGGTTTCCGGAAGGTTCACGGCCCACACGTTGCCAGAGTGCATCGCCGATGCGATCCATTGTCATGGTAAGGGTGAAGAGCTTTGAAATACTTTGCAAACTGAATGGTTTGAATGCCAGTCCGCTAGTATATAGTTCACCGCTTACCGTGCAAACAGCCATCCCGAACTGATCAAACGGAACCTTAGCCAAAGCAGGAATATAATCAGCCACTTTGCCCTGCGATAGCAATGGTTCAACGTCAAGCGCTATCTTATCTATGATTTCCTGGTAATTCATGCGAGCCGGTTTTAATTTCTTTTTATTCCTGTGAACCTGACAACTTCCGCCTGTCCGTGATGATGCGTTCCCTCATTCAATTCAACTGTTAATTCCAGGTTTTCTGTGATCTCAATCAATTTGAAATCATTGGCAAGATGGTTGGCCGTAATCAGTAGATCAGGGTTTTTTGGCCCTCCGGAAGTATTGTTCAACTGTCGAAGGTGGAATGCCTCAATCAGCACTGTTCCTCCGGGTCTAAGCCATTGGATGAGTTTGGTATGAAAATCTGAACGAAAATCCGAAGGCAAATGAAAGAAAACCATTGTGATCAGATCAAATTGATTCTTGCCCGGATCATATTCCGCTGCATCGGTCACAATATAATGTATGGCTACTTTGTGTTTTTCTGCCAGCTTCATGGCCTTGTTTCTGCCGGCCTCACTCTGATCAAAAGCGTAAACCTCCCAACCAAGTTTTGCTGCATAAACGGCATCCCTGCCTTCTCCGGCGCCGGGTATCAGTATTCTGCCTGGTTTCATGCCATCAATAATCTGCCTGAACCATTCACTGGGCTCTTCACCATAAATATATTCTTCGACTGAGAACCGCTCATCCCAGAATTCTTTTTGCATTTGTTTGATCGTTAGTTGAGAAGGGCAAAATTACCAAAAATAACAAGGAGGATAAGTTTGGTTGCTAAAGCATAAGCTTTCTTTAAATGTCCTTTTGATTTGGGGCAAGGAACTTTTCTTCACCCCAGTAGCAACAGTAGATCACAATAGAAAAACCCACATAGAAATCTCCAGCCTGCAGGCAAGCAAAATCTTTCTTAGAACAAACCTTGGAATTTAGGGCTTGGAGCTTGAGTCTTGGAACTTGGGTCTGTTCATATTGATCCAATATCTCAAGCGCATGGCTGTAATCATTAATAAAATGCAGTAATCCAACCGCTTCCTCTTTTTCCAGCGCTTTCCCTTCGGTGATCCTTCCAATATACCTCACCACGTTCACCAGTTCCAGCAACTTCTCTTTCACCACTTTCGTTGCCCAGATGCGGAATTGGGCGCCACGAATGGATTTACCCGATAACCTACTTAAATTATACATTCAGGTTATAATGCTCCACCTGGTAAACTTTGCCATCATCAAAGTCGTCGCAAATGTTGCGACAACTGATCCTTTGGATTTCACCTTCACGAAAAGCATTATTTATTATATGTTTGAGATGCATGTTAAAGAAAGAGGCAGGGACGGCATCTGGAAATTTATTGTGCAAAACATGCACTAACCCCCTCCTTATTGGCGGATTTTACTCTGTGGCGATAAAAGGTAATAATTTCGATTCAGGATGAATGCATTATAATTGTATTATCTCAAAAGGTAAATTAGATTGGACTCTAAGCTTAATTTTGAAAACCCAAATTTAGAAACTCTTCCCAGATTAACGACAGGATATTTGCAATTTCCCGAAAATCGAGTCTGCTATTCCATTTTCATTAATTTTACCGTGAAAACTAAACCAATTCCTCCCCACTATGAAACCCCACTTCCCTACCTCCCTCAGCATCCTGGCTGCCATCGCAATGATATTATTATTTGCCACTTGCAAGCAATCGCCAACAGAAACGACAGAAGCAACCCCAGAAACCCCCGTCTTTAACCCCGCCATCGCGGCTTTTACTTCTGGGACTATTTCCGGGCAGTCTGCCATTCGTGTGGTGCTGGCTGAGGATTATCCTGAGTTGTTGGCGCCCAATACACCGGTTGGTAAAAAGGTTTTCCGCTTTAAGCCTGACATTGAGGGCGAGGCTTTTTGGGCCGACAGTCGCACCATCGAGTTCAAACCGGCCAAAACATTGCCGCCTTCCACCATTTACCAGGCAAGCTTTTTGCTGGCTGAGCTGCCGGGAATTGATGCGGATGCCAAAACATTTGATTTCAGCTTCCAGACCATAAGCCAGGGTTTTATTCATGAAATAGAGGGACTGGTTTCCAAACACAAAAACCGCAGTGATTGTTACCTGCTCCGCGGTCTGCTGCGAACTGCAGATTACACCAGTCCTGATATTATTCAAAAAATGCTGGAAGTCAATGCCGAAGGCAATGCCCTGCCTGTTACCTGGATGCATGAAGCGGATGGCCGCATCCACCGCTTTGAAGTGGACAGCGTCCCACGCCAAAACCAGGGCTATAAACTCCGCCTGCAATTCAGTGGCAAACCCATGGACCTTGATGTGAACCAAACCCACGACGTTGACATCCCCCCAAAAGATGTTTTCGACATCATCAACATTTCGGTGGAGCAATTCCCCCGCCAAAGCATCATCTGCCGCTTTTCCGACCCGCTCGACGAAAAGCAAAACCTCGACGGCCTGATACAAATTGTTGATCAAAGAAACATACTCTTCACCATCAACCATAACATTCTCACCATACATCCTGCATCGCCCCTCACCGGTTCGCACAACATGGTAATAGACGCTGCATTGCGAAATTATGCTGGGCAAAAGCTGACAAAACAACACAGCGAAAGCATCAATTTTGAACCCGCCAAACCCGAAGTGCGCCTGCCGGGCAAAGGCGTTATCCTCCCGAATTCGGGCAGCCTCTTGTTGCCTTTCGAAGCCATCAGCCTGCGGGCAGTGGAAGTACGTGTTGTAAAACTCTACGAGGAAAACATTCCGTATTTCCTGCAATCCAACAACCTGGGGGGTAACAATGAACTTAAGCGCGCCGGCCGCCTGATACTAAAAAAAACCATATTGCTTGGCAAAGACACCCCCGTTGATCTGGGCCGCTGGAATACTTTTTCGCTTGACCTCGCCAACCTCATCGAGCCTGACCCCGGCGCGATTTACCGCATCGAGATGGGTTTCAAAAAAATACATTCCGCCTATCCCTGTGCGACATCGGAAGAACTGCCCACACAGTCGGAAATTGATGCTATGGATAAAGCCGATTTTGAGCGCGAAGTCAAAGCTTATGACTTCAGTCAAACGTACTGGTATTATGACGATTATTACTATGAATACTGGGATTACGAAGGTGATTATAACACCTGGTACCAGCGGCGCAGCGATCCCTGCTATCCGCAATATTTTGGCAGTCAACACAATGTTTCGCGTAATATCCTCGCTTCCGATCTGGGTGTGATCGCCAAGCAGGGCAACGATGGCAAGCTCACCGTGCTGGTTACTGACCTCATCAGCGCCAGGCCCATGCAAAACATATCGGTGGAGGTTCGTAATTTTCAGAACCGCCCTATCGCCGAAGGCAGCACCAACGATCAGGGCATGCTTGTGCTCGAACCCGAAGGTTTGCCTTTTCTTGTGATCGCAAAGCACGCCAAACAGCGCGCCTACCTGCGTGTGGGTGAAGGATTGTCGTTGCCCGTGAGCAATTTCGACGTTTCAGGGGATGTGGTACAGCAGGGTCTTAAAGGCTTTATGTATGGCGAACGCGGGGTGTGGAGGCCCGGCGATACGCTCTTCCTCACCTTCATCCTCGAAGACCGACAGAAAACTTTGCCGCAGAACCATCCGGTCAGCTTCGAGCTGCTCAACCCCATGGGTCAGACCTACGACCGCATCACCAAAACCCAGGGCATGAATGGCTTTTATACTTTTACGACCCGTACGGCCCATGATGCACCCACCGGCAACTGGACTGCAGTGGTACGCGTGGGCGGCGCTGAGTTCAGGCAGCGGATCAAAATCGAAAGCATCAAACCCAACCGCCTCAAGATTGAGCTGGATTTTAACCGCAAGATTATCACACAGGCGCCTGCTACCCGTGCCACCCTCAAAGCCGAATGGCTGCACGGCGCCACAGCCCGAAACCTCAAAGCTGATGTAAAAGTAAAGCTAAGCCCCGCCAGAACTCAATTTTCTGGATGGAACGCTTATCAATTTACCGATCCTACCAAAATTTTTATAACAGAAGAAAAGACCCTTTTTGATGGCACGCTCGACGAAACAGGCAATACAAGTTTCATGGTGGATATGCCTGGCAGCAGCAATGCCCCCGGCATGTTATCTGCATTTTTTGCGACCCGGGTATTTGAAGAAGGCGGGGATTTCAGCATTGATGGCTTTGAAGCGCCCTTCTCACCTTACGACAGCTATGTGGGTTTGAAACCACCGCCCACAACCCAGTACGGCATGCTCGAAACCGGGCGCGACCATCTCATTGAACTAGCTTCTGTTGATCTTGATGGAAACCCGCGGAGTGAGCGCAACCTCTATGTTGAAGTTTTTAAAATAGACTGGAACTGGTGGTGGAGCACTTACGATCGCAACCTGGCTCATTATATGCGTCAGCAAAGCAGGGTGCCTGTATTTAGTTATAACGTTGTGGCAACAAATGGCCGCGGTTCCTGCAACATTAACATTCCCGATAGTTTGTGGGGTCAGTATTATGTAAAGGCAAGCGATAACCTCAGCGGCCATAGCACAGGGTTCATCCGTTATTTCGATTGGCCTTCAATGGCAGGTCGTGCACGCCGTGCGGCACCCGAAGGTTCAAGCATGCTTACCTTCACCCTCGACAAGGAGAAATACAATCCCGGCGATGTTGCACTTGTCACTTTCCCTTCAGCAGCGGGCAGTGCAGCCATTATAAGCATCGAGAACGGTTCGCGCATTCTTGATATTTTCAGGGTGGGAACCCAGGAGAAAGAAACCGTGGTTGAAGTACCTGTTACCGGTGAAATGATCCCCAATGTTTACGTGCACATAAGCTTGTTGCAGCCTCACGGGCAAACCGTCAATGATTTGCCTATCCGGCTTTACGGCATCCTGCCCATGATGGTGGAAGACCCGGACACACGCCTGCAACCAGTCATTGCAATGCCCGATGTGCTGGAACCGGAAAAGCCTTTCAAGGTCACAGTCAGCGAAAAAAACAACCAGGAAATGACCTTCACCCTTGCTATCGTAGATGAGGGACTACTCAGCCTCACGCGCTTCGCAACCCCTGATCCCTGGGAGAAATTCTTTGCCCGCGAAGCCCTCGGTGTGAAAACTTGGGATTTGTACGATCAGGTGATCGGCGCTTTCGGCGGCAGGTTCGAACAAATGTTCAGCATCGGCGGCGACGATGAGTTTATACAAGGAGAAGATGCGAACCTGGCCAACCGTTTTAAACCGGTGGTGAAATTCCTCGGCCCCTTCACCATCAAACCCAATGAAATGAAGGAACTCAGGATCGAGCTGCCCCAGTACGTGGGTTCAGTGCGAACCATGGTCATAGCCGGCAACACCAAAGCATATGGTTTCGCTCATAAGCAAACGCCTGTGCGCAAACCTTTGATGCTACTGGCTACCTTGCCTCGTATGCTTGGCCCCGGCGAAACTTTCAGCCTGCCTGTAACAGTTTTTGCGATGGAACCTGCGATACGAAGCGTGGAAGTTAGCATTCAGCTAAGTGATATTTTCAGTTCCGGCTCGCTCACGAAAACCGTTCTTTTCGAAGAGCCTGGTGATCAAACCATCTTTTTTGAGTTTGGAACCAAAAGGCAGACCGGTATCGGCGCTGTTCAGGTTAAGGCAGTTTCGGGGAATCACAGCGCTGCCCATGATATTGAGATCGGCATCCGCAATCCGAACACAACACAAACCGTTTCAACGAAAATATTGCTTGAAGCCATTGAAAGCAAAGAAATGGATTATAAACTTTTCGGTTTGCCCGGAACCAACAGTCTGAACCTGGAACTCAGCACCATTCCGCCTATTGATCTCACAAATCGCTTGCGATATCTGTTGCGATATCCGCATGGCTGTTTTGAGCAAACCGTGTCGGGCGCTTTCCCGCAATTGTTTATTTCATCGGTGATCACACTGAACGATCTGGAGAAAAAACGCATTGAGATCAATGTGAAAGACGGGCTGCAGCGCCTTCGCTCTTTCCAGTTGCCCGATGGCAGTTTTACTTCCTGGCCGGGACACAATTATACCGATGAATGGTCAACCAGTTATGCCGGCCATTTTATGCTGGAAGCCGAAGCGCTGGGCTATGCCATTTCTCCGGGAATCAAAAATCAGTGGATCAGCTATCAGCAATTGGCAGCCCGTGCCTGGGGTCAGACCACACCCGCAACCCGTTATGCCTACCGCCAAAGCGATCTTGTGCAGGCTTACCGCCTTTTCACGCTGGCGCTTGCGCAGACCCCTGAAACCGGTGCCATGAACCGCCTGCGTGAACGTGCTGGCTTGTCGTTGGCCGCCACCTGGCGACTGGCTGCCGCATATGCTTTAATAGGCCAGCAAAGCGTTGCACAAAATATGATTCGGGGCTTGGACAAGGAGATCAAAGAATACACTGATTTTTCGAACACTTATGGTTCCAGGGAACGCGATTGGGCGATGATCCTCGAAACCCTGATCTATTTGAATGAACGCGAAAAAGCATATGAGATATTGCAGCAACTCAGCGAAGCGCTGAGTTCCAATATGTGGATGAGCACACAAACCACGGCTTATTCGCTGCTAGCAGTATCGAAATTCCTTGGTGGGGATAAAACCTCACATGAAATCAATGCAAGTATAAAACAGGATGATGAAGCAAAGAAGAATATTAAGGAAATAACCAAGATTTTTGACGTTAGCCTTTCTACTGCGAACCTACAAGGGAAAATACAAATAGAAAACCGCAGCAAAGCGGTGTTGTTTGCCAGGCTTTTAGCTGTGGGCATTCCCGCGCCCGGCGATGAAATTGCTTCCGAAAGCAACATCCAGGTAAGCATACGCTACACCGATGCTGCCGGAAAAACACTGGAAGTTAGTCAGCTGCGGCAAGGCTATTATGTTGTGGCAGAGATTTCAGTCACCAATCCTTCGCACACCCGCAACATCACCGATATAGCGCTAACACAGGTCTTCCCTTCGGGTTGGGAAATTGGCAATCTCCGCCTTTTCGATCAGGCTGGTTCTAATCCATCCCATTTCACTTATCAGGACATCCGCGACGATCGTGTGATGACTTATTTTGACCTGGGCGCAAGGGAAAAGAAAACTTTTAAAGTCTCGCTCACCGCGGCTTACCTGGGCAAATTCTATCTTCCCGCTCCCCAGCTCGAGGCTATGTACGACCGCAGTATTCATTCAAATGGTAGAGGACGGTGGGTTGAGGTTATTCGTTGATTGTGATGCAGTGATGCTGTTACAGTGGTTTAGTAGTCAATTAGTTAATTGGTCAATTGGTGGGATGATGGAGTAATGTATTGTTATTTGTGCTGTAGTGATACTGTGAAGCAGTTTTGCTGAAATGCTTGTTTTGGCCGCGTCCCCCTTTGGAAAAGGGGGCCAGGGGGATTGACCTTTTCTCACTTCAATTGTTCGGATGTTCACATGTTCAAATGTTCTATTGTTCCGTTGTTCGCTTCAAACTTTCCAGCCAATTACTGACAAATCCCCCTAACCCCCTTTTTTCTAAGGGGGAATGGCTCCGTGCCTATGACATCCAGTTCAGCACTTTGCCTCATTATTTTGGACTTTGAATTTTAGACTTTGGATTTTGAACTTTGAATTTGGTAATTGGGTCTTTTACCTATATTTGCCCTCAATTAAAAATCAATATTAATAAGCAACCAATGAAAGTCAACTCCTTCATACTTTGGACTCTTACGATCATTTTAACCACTACAACCTTTATCTATCAGCGCCGCACCGGCCCCACCAAGCCTGTAAGGGGCAAGGTTGAAATTGCCGGTGAAACCATAAAATATCGCCTGATCCGTACCCATGAAACCGGCGCCGATGCCGCAATTTGGGTCAAAGTTGAAAATCCTGAAATAGGCGGAGCATTAAAATACCGTCGCTACAAAAGTTACGACGCATGGAGTGAGGTCCCAATGGTTCGTGCCGGGGATAGCCTCGTTGCCTACATTCCGGAGCAACCATCGGCCGGCAAGGTGATGTACGATGTATTTCTTGTTCATAATCTAAAACGGACCCAACTCAATGCCGAGCATGTGGTTATGCGCTACAAAGGCGCTGTACCAAAAGGTATACTAATTCCGCATGTCCTGTGTATGATTTTTGCCATGATCTTTTCCATGCGCACAGGCTTTGAAGCCCTGTTCAGACGTCAAAATACCTATCAACTAGCCTGGTTAACTGTGATTTTCTTATTCTTCGGGGGTATTGTTCTCGGCCCGTTTGTGCAAAAATTTGCTTTTGGCGCTTACTGGACCGGCTGGCCGTTTGGAACTGACCTCACCGACAATAAAACAGCTGTCTCATTTATATTCTGGCTTATAGCGCTTTACCGGTTGTATAAAAACCGGGCAGAAAGATTATGGGTCATTATTGCCTTCGTGGTATTACTGGCAGTTTACATGATCCCGCACAGTATGCTTGGTTCAGAAATTGACCATACACTTGTTGAATAATGTAGAGTGAGAATGGATATTTGAGGCTTGTCCGAAAAGATGTTTAATGTGGCTAAAGCCTCACAAACTGCTATATTCCAATTTTCGATTGCTGAAGCCAACGGAAAACGCTGAAGCCAGCGGAAAACCATCATTCGAAACTGACAAGCCCTTAGTTAAGCAAAGGATCTGGTGGATAATTAGCCCATAGCACGAAATCTTTACCAAGAGTCCTCACTATATCGCGCCATAAATTATCAGGATTGGCAAGAATTAGTTGCTCAGTTGATGCAGATGAAACTACCCATGAGTTTTCATCAAGTTCACGGTCAAGTTGCTTGCTTACCCAACCTGCATAGCCGATGAAGAAACGAATATTGGAGGGATTTAGCTGATCCAAAGTCATCATTTCCTTGATCTGTTCTATATCTCCTCCCCAATAAAGTCCGTCGAGGATTTTCATGCTGCCTTCGATTTTATCGCCGAGGGTATGGATAAAGTAAAGGTTACTGGTTTGAACCGGCCCACCAAGGTAAAGCGGTGCATGGAAATTTGGGAATCCTTTGATCACATCATTGAAACGCACGTCAACCGGTTTATTCAGGATCAGGCCAAAAGTGCCTTCATCGCTGTGATCGGCAAGCAAAACCACCGAACGCCTGAAATAAAAATCCTGAAGTAAAGGTTCGGAAATAAGAATACGACCCACTGCCGGAGGAATATGGCTGATTTTTTTATTTTCTTTTTTTGCTGACATGGCTAAGGTCAACTATCGTTTATTTAACGTTTGCGCTATGCAATTGTTATTTTTGCATTTCGTTTGTCAAGGGTAAAAGTAAACAATTATTATACCATTTCTGTATGAAGCACCTTCAAAATAATTATGATCATTTACGCCATGAATTTCCATACTTTGTGAACGAAGGCTATCATATTGAGCATGCTGCGAACACAATTCAGGTAACATACTCATTTAACCTTTCCGGGAAAATCAGGTTCGAACCCAGTTTTAGCCTAGTTTTGAACAGTCTTTGTTCAAAATCAATACCTCAGGAATTCCTTGATAATCTTGTATTTCATATTGGCATGGTGGAAATGATCAGCTATTGGAAAGCAAGCTGCTCACCTGAAATAATTATCAAATCTTTTTACCTCGAACCCAATGCGCTGGCCTGGTGGAAGAAATTGTATTATCATGGCCTGGGGGAATTTTTCCACATCAACGGTATTAAGCCCCAATTTGATGATTTTTTGACATTTGTATGTGAACCTCTCTCAAGTCCTGAAAAGTATTCAATTGATCTCGCTGACACCAGCCTGCTCCCTATTGGTGGCGGAAAAGATTCAGTTGTAACGCTTGAAATTTTGCAAAGCGCAAACAAAGCTGTGATTCCTTTCTTTCTGAACCCTACCAAAGCTTCTCTGGAAGTCGCCCGGGTAGCTGGGTTCGAAGAGGATCAAACCATCATTATCAAACGAAACATTGACCCGGAATTGTTGCGACTGAATGATCAGGGATTCATGAACGGCCATACGCCTTTTTCGGCTATATTGGCTTTTTATTCGCTGATCCCTGCTGCTTTGACGGGATCGAAAAACATTGTGCTCAGCAACGAAAGCAGCGCCAATGAGCCAACTATTCCCGGAACAGAGATCAACCATCAGTATTCTAAAAGCTATGACTTTGAAAAGGATTTCAGGGAATATTGTGCAAATTATATCAGTGATGATTTCACTTATTTCAGTTTCCTCAGACCGCTGAACGAATTGCAGATTGCAGCGCTTTTTTCAGGTTTCAATAAATATCATCCGGCTTTCAGAAGCTGCAACGCAGGAAGCAAAACTGGGATCTGGTGCGGGAAATGCCCAAAATGCCTTTTTACCTTTATTATCCTTTCCCCTTTTCTTGAGCCGGCTGAACTTGTTGAAATTTTTGGCAGCATTTTACTGGATGATCCAAATTTGTCGTTCTACTTCGATCAGCTTTGTGGACTGGAAGAGGAAAAACCATTTGATTGCATCGGCACCATTGATGAGGTGAATGCGGCGCTTCGCGCCGCATTCAAAAAATACCGCGTTGATAATCTCCCGGTTCTGCTGCAACATTACAAGCAGAGCCGTAACTACACAACAGATAATGATAGTACTTTCAGGGATTTACTAACTCAATTCAATTCCCGGCATTTTATTCCTGATCATTTCCTTCAAACGCTAAAAATCCGCCTGAATGAAAGAATTTCTTAACAGCAGGATCGAAGGAAAACAGGTTGTGATCCTGGGGCTGGGAGCCGAAGGTAGATCCACATACAAGCTTCTTCGGAGACTCTTTCCTGAACAAATCTTCACACTTGTTGATCGCCGGGAGGAATTGGCAAATGACAAAGAACTCAAACACGCCGCAACTAAATTTCAATTGGGACCGGCTTATCTTGCCAACCTTGGTTCCTTTGACCTGATCATCAAAAGTCCTGGAATTTCTCTAAGCCAATTGCCAGCCAATGTTCCATCGCAAAAGCTTACTTCACAAACCGCTTTTTTCCTTGAGGTTTTTCGTGATCGCACCATTGGTATTACCGGAACAAAAGGCAAAAGCACGACAGCAAGCCTTATTTTTCATTTGCTTACTGCCGCCGGAAAGGACACTTTGTTGATCGGAAACATCGGAGTGCCTCCGTTTGATGTGCTGGATCGTATAAAAGATGACACGTTGATTGTGTTTGAGCTGTCATCACATCAACTTGAGGCGGTAAAGGTTTCACCGCATATTTCCGTACTGCTGAATATTTACCAGGAGCATCTCGATCATTATGCCAGCTATCAGGCTTACCAAATGGCCAAATACAATATTGCCAGGTGGCAAAAACCCGGCGAGTTCTTTATATATCATTACAATGATTTGGAGATCCCCGCTTTGATCCATGAAATAATGCCGGTTTCAAATCTGCTGCCATATGCTCTGCATGAAGAATTAGGGGTTCACACCTTTATTTCAGAAGGGGAGGTGTATGCGAAAAAAAGTATTGTGCCTGAAAAGATTTGCAATCTGAACGGTAAAACATTTCTTAATGGCGACCACAACCAGTTGAATTTACTTGCTGCACTTTCTGCCTGTCATACCGCCGGTGTGGAAAGCAAATATTTTTGCAGCGCACTGGATACTTTTAAAGGATTACAACACAGGATGGAGTTTGTAGGCGAGTTTGGCGGGATCAAATTTTATAATGATTCCATTGCTACCATCCCCGAAGCAGTAATCTATGCGCTGGAAACCATTGGTGATGTGGATACACTTATTCTAGGTGGGTTTGATCGTGGCATTGATTACAGCAAACTAACGACTTATCTGGGCAAGATTTCTTCAAAGAATATCTTCCTGACAGGCAACGCCGGCAAAAGACTTAAAAGTGAGCTTGAATCCGGTTTCCCGGGCCAACATAACTATCAATGGTTCGACGATTTCGACGAAATGATCTCTGCAGCCATTACATCAACTGCCAAAGGCCGCTCATGCCTTTTATCGCCGGCAGCCGCCAGCTACGATAGGTTTATGAATTTCGAGCATCGTGGCAAGCGGTTCAGGGAAATAATAAAAACTCACTTTACCAAGCTAGAAAATCTTTAACTTTTACGGGGGTTCACAAAAAAAAGACGAAGAACCCGGAATTCTTAATCTTTTAAGTTTTCAACAGTAAAAATCAGCAGCTACTCAGCTTCAGGAGTTTCTTCTGCCTCTTCTTCTTTCTTTGCCTTAGGCTTGGCGGCAGCTTTTTTAGCATCATGTTTTTTCGCTGGTTCCTCACTGGCTTCCGGCGCGGCCTTCACCTTTTCCTTAGCCTCCGGCTTTTCCTCTACCTTTTCCTTTGCTTTGTCTTCAGCTTTTGCCTTTGCCTTGTCTTCAGCCTTAGCCTCAGCCTTTTCCTCTACCTTAGTCTTTTCTTCTGCCTTTTCCTCTACCTTAGCCTCAGCCTTAGCCTTAGCCTTCTCTTCAACCTTAACATCAACCTTTTCCTTTACCTTGTCTTCTATCTTAGCCTCTGCTTTAGTCTTTTCCTCAGCTTCTGCTACTGCCGGTTTCTTATATTTGCCCTTGTTTCTCTTGCGGCTTACACCAAAACTACCGGCAATTATCTTACCCCTGCGGGTTTTTTTGTCTCCTTTTCCCATACAATCAATGTTTTATAATTATCGAAATAAGTTGCTGGCGTAAAAGTACAAAATAAAGTGAACCTCTCAACCGGAGTTGCAGGAATATTGTTCCTTAAGAAACCTTGTTTCAATCAAGTATGCATTTTTTATTACCTGTCTGACCCATTCAAGTTTGGTTTCAATGATTTCAGTTTCATCAAGTTGCCATTGAACGGGCGACCTTCGCAGTTTCTCTGTCAAATGGTAGAGACATAATGCAGCCGAAACAGAAATATTCAGGCTTTCTGTGAACCCATACATCGGAATTTTAACGAAAGCATCGCTCATCTCCAACGCTTCAGTAGTAAGTCCGCGCATTTCGGTTCCGAACACAAGTGCTGTTTTCTGATCCAATGGCAGTTCATCAAGTGTAAAGCCATTCTTATGTGGCGTGGTAGCGACTATTCTGTAGCCTTTTGATTTTAGTTGCTCAAGACAATTGCGCGTGTTGTGTTCTGACGAATTGTATTGAACAAGGTTGAGCCATTTGCTCGAACCTAAAGCTACATCAGGATTTACCTGATATTTGTTGCTGTTTTCAATAATGTGAATGTCCTGTATGCCGAAACAGTCGCAGGAGCGCAACACAGCGCTCGTATTGTGAGGTTGAAAAATATCTTCCAGCACAATGGTGAGGTAGCGCGTACGGTGCCGGATTATCTCGTCGAATTTGTTTCTTTTGTTATCAGAAATAAATTCAAGCAGGTAGTTAAGAAGTTTTGTATTTTGAACCACGTCATTCATTATGGAAAGTTATGCTGATGGATCACTATTCCTCGTTTTCTTCCATGCTGTCTTTCATTTGTAACAGCAGGATTTCGGACAATGAAGTGCTTGTGAAATTAACCGGTGGAAGATACAAAGCCGGGTAATGCACAAGTTTTTTGATTTCTGTTACCTCGTTGATCTCTGTCACATAACCGTTGTATTTGATTGACTTCATCGGAAAGCCAATTTCAAGTAATTTAAGATACTCTGATGATAAAACATACGCACTGCTGGCAGAGGGCATGGCAAGTTTATGGAGGTATTCATAAAACCTGCTCATGCTGAACGCGGAACCTGGCTTAACCGCTGGGGCAATAAAGATATCTTCAACTACTTCGTCTTCAAAAACAACCCTGTATTTGAATGAGCGGTATCCGGCAATCCTTTCAAGATCATTGGTTTTGATGATGTCAGGGATTGCACGATGAATTGAGAAATCCTCATCTTCGCTAAACTGATTGCTGGATTCAAGTAAGAACTCTTTAAAGCGTTCTCGTTCTGATTCCGGCATTGCTCTGACAGCCTCAGCTATCTGGCCTGGTGTCAGAGTTGAAAAACCTTGCCTGAATTCATCAACCGTACCTTGCCAGTATAATTCGTGAGGGTTCAAAATGAAAAATAATTCAAGGCTTTTCAAATCAAGGATCAGCGTATGCGATTGTTCCTGCAGCCTTATTTTTTGCCCTGAAATGTGAAGCTGCCTGGTACTTACGCTGCTATAAGGAATAATGGTTCGTTGCTGTATCAGCCAACGCGGCTCAGCGGCATCCATTGTAATGCTGAATGCCAAAGACATCAGTAAAATCGCACCATTTCTTTTCATGCTGAGCCGCTGGTTTTTAATTGCTAACGGTTGCAAAATTATAGTTATAAACTTTATAAACCTGTGTTTCATCGGTAAAACTTGAAACAAAATGAGTTGTTGCTGAAAGCAGGTTCATATCCGGGTCTGGGCTCACATAAGCAACCGATGCAGGAACTGAATAGCTGTGAAGGAATATGTTTCTGTTTTGCAAGAAAGTTTCAACAAACACTGCTTATTAATTGAACCAATTGCTTTTGTTAAACAAAAAATAATCTATTTTTGCACGCTAAATAAAAAACCATGGCCAAGAAGAAAGATAAAACAGAAGAAAACATCACTGCAGTTGAAGAAGCTTTGAGCAGATCCGAGCTTTTTATTGAGAAAAACCAGAAAACACTTACCATCGTTATTGGTGTGATTATTCTGATTGTGCTTGCGTTTTTCGGCATCAGAAAATTTGTGATCGAACCCAGGGAAGATGAAGCAAAAGCAATTATTTTCAAAGCTGAACAATATTTTGCCAGTGATTCACTCAACCTGGCATTGAATGGCGATGGCAATTACCCTGGCTTTCTAGAAATTATTGACGAATACTCCTGGACCAAAACAGCCCGTCTTGCAAATTATTATGCCGGGGTTATTTACCTGAAAACAGGGGAGTATGAAGAGGCTATCAGTCATCTGAAAAAATTCCGTAGTAAGGATTTCCTTGTCAACAACATGGCTACTGCAGCAATCGGCGATGCTTATCTTGAGCTTAATGAACCATCAAAAGCTGTAAGTTATTATCTGAAAGCTTCTAAAAGCAACGTCAACGATTTTTCTACCCCTGTTTATCTCATGAAAGCTGCACAAACGTATGAGATTATGGACGAATGGAACAAAGCGATTGATATTTACCAAAGGCTCAAAAAAGATCATTTCGAGACCCAGGAAGGACGCGAAGCTGAGAAGTTTATCGCCCATGCCCAGGCAAAGATGAAATAGATTAATTCACAGCAAAATATTCTGAACCTGTCGCTGGCGGCAGGTTTTTTTATATAAAGCAATGATGAAACCCCGCCAATTATTCCGTGTTGTTTTTATGGGAACCCCACCGTTTGCCGTGCGAACCCTTGAGGAATTGCATGAAGCGGGGTATTCTGTCGTGGGCGTGGTTACGGCAGCTGATAAACCAGCCGGTCGTGGCTTACAGCCGAGGTTCTCGGCTGTAAAGCAATTTGCTCAAAAACACAATATGGCCTTGTTCCAGCCGACATCGTTGAAAGAAGATTCCTTCATCGAATCTTTGAAAGCCCTTCAGGCCGATCTGTTTGTGGTTGTTGCTTTCAGGATGCTTCCTGAAATGGTTTGGCGCCTTCCTGAGCATGGGACTATTAATCTACACGCTTCTCTGCTCCCTCAGTATCGGGGCGCAGCTCCCATTAACTGGGCCATTATTAACGGTGAGATTAAAACCGGGATCACTACCTTCTTAATTGACCGCGAAATTGACACCGGCAAAATTCTGATGCAGGAAGAAACGCATATAGCTCTGTCCGAGACTGCAGGTGAACTGCATGATCGTTTGATGGAAAAAGGTGCTGCCCTGGTGCTGAAAACCGTAGATGCAATTCGTGAAGGCAGCATAAAACTGCTGGATCAGAAAGTGCTTATTCCGGACTATCCGGCGTTAAAAAAGGCTCCCAAAATTTTAAAGGCAGATTGCCATATCAACTGGAGCCAGGATGCTGATGCTGTTTTTAACCGCATCAGGGGATTAAGTCCGCACCCTGCTGCATTTACTTTCTTAAAATCGCCCGATGGGACTACATTTCAGATGAAAATATTCAGTGCCCGGCCAGCCAAAGAATTTTCTCCATGCGAACCGGGTGATATCTTTGTCAATTCCCAAAATCAGGTTTTTGTTGCTGTTAAAGATAGCTCAATTGAATTATTGGAGGTACAGCTTGCCGGAAGGGCTCGCATGAACACAAAAAACTTTCTCAACGGCTTTAAAATTGATTCTGGGTGGAAGGTAGAATAGCCCTTCTACAAGCTGCGCCTGATAAGGATTAGAATGAAAAGCCGGGCAAAAGCGACGGTTTTTATTAACAAATCCATGTTTTTACTAACATTTTCGCGGGTTGCAGACACTTAAAAGTTGATTTCGGCGCTAAATAGCGTATATTTGCGTTTACTTTTCACACAGATATTATTGAGTATTAATTTAAAATTTAAAAAAATGAACAAAGCTGAATTAATTGATGCTATTGCAGCAGAAGCTGGCTTGACCAAAGCCGATTCAAAGAAAGCCCTGGAAGCTTTCGTAAAAGCCACCACCGGTGCACTTGCCAAAGGCGATCGCGTTGCCCTCGTTGGATTCGGATCTTTCTCAGTAGCCAAAAGGGCTGCCCGCAAAGGACGCAACCCTCAAACTGGTAAAGAAATCAACATCAAAGCTAAATCGGTTGTTAAGTTCAAAGCTGGCGCTGAACTAGCTGGTGCAGTTTAGAAAAGATCCCTCATACTTCTGGAAGCTCCTTCACGGGAGCTTTTTTGTTTTAGATCTTCGCCAATACCCAATGACAGGAGTCTTAATATTTCTAATTTTGCTGGATCGTAAGCTTTGAATTAGTACAATCATTCTCATTTTTAAACTGACCCCTTTATCATGGAAACCATTTACCAGAAAATAAACAATGCAGCAGCAAAATACAGCGCTTATACCGCTGAGAACCTTTCCAGATTGGTTCGCATAAAATCGCTCAGCGCTAAAGAAAAGGATGTTCAGCTTGAACTCAAACGCCAGATGGAAGAAGCGGGTTTTGATGAAGTGATAATTGATGGCCTCGGCAATGTGATTGGGCGCATTGGCAATGGTAAAAGAATTCTGGCAATTGATGGCCACATGGATACAGTTGATCTTGGGCGAACCGAAAATTGGGATTTCGATCCGTTGGGTGGAGAAATCAGCAATGGTTATGTTCATGGACGCGGAACAGTAGATCAGAAAGGCGGTGTGGCTGCGTTTGTAACTGCCGGTCGTATTTTGAAAGACCTGGGTTTTAATAAAGACCTGACAATTTACTTTGTCGGCAGCGTGATGGAAGAAGATTGTGATGGCCTCTGCTGGAAATACATTGTTGAGGAAACAGGCATCAGACCTGATTTTGTAATCAGTACCGAACCAACCAACCTGGGAATTTATCGGGGGCAACGCGGTCGCATGGAAATGCATGTACATTTTTACGGCGTTTCATCTCATGGTTCCGCACCCGAACGAGGGAAGAATGCAATTTATATGGCCTCAAGAATTGCGCTGGAAATTGAAAAACTGAATGAAAACTTACCTGGTGATGATTTCTTAGGCAAGGGTAGCATTACAATTTCAGAAATTATCTCAGGAAGTCCTTCGCTATGCGCGGTTGCTGATTACGCCCGAATTCATCTCGATCGCCGCCTTAGCTGGGGCGAAACCAAAGAATCTGCTGTAAAGGAAATTGAAGAGCTCATTGCCGGAACAGATGCAAAGGTGGAACTGTTGCATTACGAAGAAACTGCATACACCGGCTTGAAATATGGAATGGAGAAGTATTATCCAACCTGGAAAATTCCTGAAGACCATGAAATTGTGAAAGTGGGAGTGGAAGCGTTTCAACAACTTTTCAATAAACATCCGAATATTGATAAATGGACTTTCTCAACCAACGGAGTTACAATCAACGGCCTTTATGGAATTCCGGTGATTGGCTTCGGGCCGGGCAATGAAGTCATGGCCCACGCCCCGAACGAAAAAGTACCCATAGAAGATCTAGTGGCAGCCTCGGCGTTTTATGCGGCGTTTGCTTATTGTTTGTAGCAGCTTAGGACTTATTTGATGTTCAAAGATACAACGACAATATCAATCCCCCTAACCCCCTTCGACAAGAGGGACTCGCTCTTTGCAAGTGTTCTCATAAAATCCCAACATTGCATTTCTCTAATACTCCATTACTCCATTACTCCATCACTCTACCAATAAACCAATAAACTAATTGACTACTTGGTTACTTGACTACTTAACCACTGCTTCACAGCATCACAACAACGAAAAGAACATGAAAACAAGAATCGAAAGATTAAGCCAACTCAATACCAGTCTCTACGGCAAGGACTTCCTGCTTACCTGGGAAAAAAGCCAGGATGATTTATTGATGATCCTCGAACTGGCCGATTTATTGAAATTGATGCGCCAGCAAAATATTTCACCCCGGATTTTTGATTCAGGTTTGGCTGTTTCCATTTTTAGGGATAAATCAACACGAACACGCTTTTCCTTTGCTTCAGCAGCCAATTTGCTCGGGCTTGCGGTTCAGGACATGGATGAAGAAAAATCGCAGATTGCGCATGGAGAAACCGTGAGGGAAACGGCCCAGATGATTTCATTTCTCGCCGATTTCATCGGCATACGTGATGATATTTTCCTTGGCGAAGGCAACAAATACATGCGCGAAGTGGCGGCTTCGCTGGATGAAGGGTTCGCAAAAGGCGTACTTCCAGTCAGACCCGGAATAGTTAATTTGCAATGCGATATGGATCATCCCACCCAAAGCATGGCCGATTTGTTGTTTCTGAAAAATCATTTTGGTTCGGTAGAAAACCTGAAAGGTAAAAAACTTGTAATGAGCTGGGCTTATTCGCCGAGTTATGGCAAACCGCTTTCCGTTCCTCAAGGCATTATAGCACTTATGACCCGCTTTGGAATGAATGTTGAACTTGCTTATCCGGATGGTTATGGTCTGATCCCTGAAATCACTGAAACAGCAGCCGGGTTCGCAAACCAGCATGGTGGTAGTTTTAATATCAGCCATTCCATGAAAGATGCTTTCAGGGATGCCGATATCGTTTACCCGAAAAGCTGGGCGCCTTTTCATGTGATGCAGCAACGCACCGAACTGCTGAAGCTGGCAGATAAGAACGGCCTCCACGAGCTTGAGCAACAATGCCTTATTCATAATGCAAAACACCAGGATTGGGAATGCAATGAGGAAATGATGCGCCTTAGCCGCGATGGCAAAGCCCTGTACATGCATTGTCTGCCGGCTGATATTTCAGACGTTTCGTGCAAACATGGCGAAGTCAGCGCTGCTGTGTTTGACAAATACCGCCTGCTAACTTACCAGGAAGCCGGTTTTAAACCTTATATCATTGCCGCTATGATGCTGGCGAACTGCTTGGCGAATCCAGCTGAGTTGCTTGGCAAAATAATTGACAGCAACAAGGAGAGGCAGTTGGTTTAAACTTCTGGCTGATTTTATGCCTACCTTACCCGTCCGACCGCTTCGAGCGGTCTGACGAATAATTGAATACACTTTGTAAAGATTATTCATTACAAAATACAAGGTGAGGCACAAGTTCAAAAGCTTTCTGGAACTCTATAAATCAATTTGAAAACTGCTAATCAAAGAATTTGTGAGAATTTATTACATCAATTTATGGTGATCTGGTCTATATTTGTAAGCATTCACCAATATTAGGCTTCATTGAAAAATTTTACTGACAGACTAGGGGTAAAGCCAAAGTTAGCTGTCACATATTTCGAGCCCCTTGTTGATTTAAATTAACCCCCATTCATCATGAAAAAACCATTCCTGTTATCCATCTTATTTCTCAGCCTGGTTTTCCAGGTTGCATCGCAGAATTATCAGACTGTTAATTCGGACAGGGTTGCTTCTTTTCAGTATAATGGCGATCATGGCTTTGTGAGGATAGATTCGGTTGCTTATGATACTGACTCAATCCTGATCCCATTCCGGAACATTCAGGATGTTGATTATTGGTGTTATACCATTAACGGGGCACACTGGCTTGGCGATAAGATTATCATCCGTGAAGACGGCTTTAACATCTTCTTAAACAGAGACGGTGATAGCATCTACATCAATACTGCAGCTTCATTGAATGACAGTTGGACGACGTTTCACCGCCAGGGGGAACTATCCATAATTTCAACTGTGATTAACCATGATACAATGAGTTTTCTGGGGTTGCAAGATTCCGTTAAAACAATTGGCTTTCAGGTTTATAACGAATTAATGAACCCAATGAATCATCTAATCAATAATTACACAATTAAATTAAGCAAAAACTATGGCTTTGTCAGAACCTTGAATTATACCATTTTCTCAGATCTGCTTCCCACTTCTTATCCGCCGGTACAGTTTGAAAACTTAGTTGAGTTTGATATTTCAGGTTTATCTGATCCTGTAACCGGGATTCAGGATTTTACCTGGATGGATATTTATGATTTTCAGCCGGGAGATGAAATTCATGTGAAACGTTACTGGTCACAAACTATGCAGGAAACCGACATCCAGCTACTCATTTTGCGGTATCTTGAGCGGACTGACTATCCTGATTCGATTGTATATCATGCAGAGCGGATTTTCAGCAGGGATTACAAAAATCAGGGCAATTACACCTTTACTTTTATCCACGATACCATTCCTGAGATTATCCATCCTAATCCAATTTTTGATAAATTGCCTGGAGAAGTGGGGATTGATACAATTACTTATGGTTCGGAACTAATTGCATACTCGCTGAAAATGTACTCAGGTACACATCTCGCCAAAATAATCCCGGAGGAAAATTATTGGTTCTTTAATTATGGTGACACATGTTGGCATACAGCGATTTATGATGGCTGTATGTCAGATTATGCATACTACAAAGGATTGGGCGGGCCATACCTTTGGTGCTGGTGGTTCGGAGAAAGTTATCGTAGCCTCGTATATTATAAAAAAGGCGATGTGGAATGGGGAACCCCGCTGGTTATCGTTGGGTTAGAAGAGGCAAAATTATCGTCTGATGTAAAGGTGTACCCCAACCCTGTTAAGGATTATCTAAGTGTAGAACTTAAGGAATCGGCTTTACCTGCAAAAATTGAAATCTATAATGTTATGGGAAGTTTGCTGAAAGAATTCGTGTTAATGGAAACCAATCAGCAAATCAGCCTTCAACAACTAACACCCGGGCTTTATTTTTACCAGATCGTAAATGAAAAAGAAGCGCTGGGATCGGGAAAACTGGTGGTGGAATAGCTGTGAAACCCCAACGGGTTCTTAAAACCCCGTCAGGTTTTTAGAAACCCCGACGGGCTGGGTTTGCAAGATAGCATCCTGGATTTTGGACTTTAATTTCCCCTTTTCGAGCCGCAATTTCTCCTCCTTTGATCACATACTCCGGGCTGCCAGTTGTTTTGAATCCATCGTAAATATTGAGATCGCAATGCTGATGATGCGAGCTGGCTGAAATGATGTTTTTGGTGTTTGGATTCCAGATCACAAGGTCGGCATCGGAGCCAACGGCAATTGCGGCTTTACGGGGATAGAGACCAAAGATTTTTGCTGGCATCGCAGCGGTCAGATTCACAAATTGCTGCAAAGTGATCCTGTTTTCCAACACTCCATAAGTGTAAAGCAAAGCTAGTCGGTGCTCAACGCCTCCGGCTCCGTTTGGAATCTTGCGGAAATTATTCAGGCCGGCTTTTTTTTGAGCCAGTGTAAACGGACAATGGTCGGTTCCAACAGATTGTATCAAGCCTTCCGAAAGAGCCTTCCAAAGCGCTTCATTATCTGTTTTTTTACGTAGCGGCGGGCTCATCACAAATTTTGCGGTCTGACTAAAATCCCCTTCATACAGTGAATCATCCAGCAGGAGATACTGGGGACAGGTTTCAGCAAATACTTCCTGACCGGCTTCCCTGGCTTTTCTGATGTGTTCCAGTGATAAAGCAGAAGAAATATGCACCAGATAAACTGCGCAACCAGCTTCCTTCGCCATTTCAAGCAATTTGCGAACCGCTCTTGCTTCAGTTTCAGGTGGACGGGAAAGGGCATGATATTTAGGTTCAATTTTTCCCTGTTCAAAATATTTGTTTCGTAAAACCTCAATCTCATCGCCGGTTTCACAATGCACGGCAACGATTCCGTTGGCTTTTCCAACAATTTTCAGAACCTTCAGCAAATCATCATCATTCAGCCCGATATTGGATTTATAGGCCATGTAAACCTTGAAGGACCGGATGCCCATTTCAATACATTGCTCCAGTTCCTTTTCGGTGTTTTCAGTGAACTCAACAGGGCTGACATGAAACATAATATCGGTGAGCGCTGAACCAGCTTCTTTTTTTCGGATATCAAGCGCTTCGGTGATGGATTGGCCGCGCATTGGGGTCACAAAATCAATGATGGTAGTTGTACCTCCAATAAGAGCAGCACGGCTGCCGCTTAAAAAATCATCAGACGAAAAACCGGCTGGAGCCGGCAAGTGCATATGTACATGTGGATCAATTCCGCCGGGCAGAACATAACAAGCTTTGGCGTCAATCTCTTGGGCGCTGCCTGGTTCAGAAGGCAGATTTTCAACGATCCGGCTGATCGTCCCTTTTTCAATGAGGATATCAGCAGGATATGTCTGCTTATCAGTAACGATGGTTCCGTTGCGGATGATTGTTTTCATGAGTAAGTCTTAAGTCCAAAGGCCAAAATTCAAAGTCCAAAGAAAAAGTAGGCAGTGGCAGTAGGCAGCGGCAGTCGTATTAATCCAACTAATAACCTGCGAAAATCCTATAAATCTGCGTCATCAGTGTTCCATCATTTCAGTGTTTTCTCAAACAAGCCATCTGCATTCTCCACAAAGCCTATCTTTCTGAGGTATCCTGCATACTTTTTACTTTTTCCATCGGCTATCACTTTCCTGAATCCGGCATCTGCGAATTTGGTATTCAGTTGTCCGTAAATAAACCGCCCATTCTTAAAATCCCTATACTCAGGAAGGACAAAATCCAGTCCCACGCTCAATGTATTGTCTTCTTTACGATGTGCAAGGAAAACACCTGCCACAGCCATGTTTCGCAAAGTAAAGAAACTTACAGTATTCATTTCCGGCTTATAGCTGAATCCGGGAAAGAATTTTTGAATATCCTCATTATGAAATTCAAGAAAGCGGATCAGATAGCGGTTTTCAGGCCTGACTTCCAGGATCTCAAAAATTTCTTTTTTTGAATAGATACTTACAAGGTAATAAACGTCCACCAGTACAATGAAAGAATTTAAAAACCCAACCGGCCATGCTCCGATCAGGAAGCCATAAACAGCAAAGGTAGTTGCTCCGGCGAGGTTGATCCACCTGAATTTCAGGATTGAGTTCATGGTCATCGAAATAGCGATGATCGCCGAAGCGATGTAACCAATCCATTGTAGTGTGACAATATCCATTGAGATTTACAATTTATGATTGTTCAAAGTTCAAAGTTCAAAGTTTCAGGTTCAGATATCGGGATTGATAAAAGGTTCCTTAAGTTAGCTCTTCGAAATACTCTAGGGCCCATTAACCTTGAACTTTAAACCCGGAACCTTGAACTATAGCTTCTTCCACAACTTCTCCGCCTGCTCTCTGGTAAAACTTAACGCTTCCTGCTCATCAATGTTTTGTAGCAATCGGTCTTTGACAATCAGCTTACCGTTGCTGATCACATGCTGCACATGGTTCGAATGTAAACCGAAGATGAACTGCCCCAAGAAGTTTTCCTGCTTGAATGGGGTAGGGGAGTCGTAATCCATTACCACCAGGTTGTTTTCGCCGTCGCCTTTGAACCCATTTGTGTTCAGGTATCGGTGCACATTCCTGAACCGTTGATAAGCAGATGCATAATTGATGTTATCAGACTTTTGTCCGGCAAAAAAAGCGGCTTTTGAGCTTTGCAGCATATCGCTGTGCATGCCGTCGGTTCCAAGCATGATACTGTTCGGATCCAAACCTTCACCATTGAAGTAACCTACTTTATTTTTGAGGTTGCTTTCCATGTTCTGGACCATCCAGGCTTTACTTTCACTGATAATTTTCCGCTCAGATTCGCTTAGGTGCAATCCATGCACCAGGATGGTTTTGGCGAAGTTGAGCAAGCCAAAATCCCTGAGTCGTTCAGTCACATTTTTCTCATGATGCGCAATGCAATGTTCCTGATCGTAAAGATCCTCAGCAATGTGCATATGCACACCGGTATTGTATTTTTCGGACAGGCTCGCTGCTTTTGCAAGGGTTTCATCGCTTACGGTGAAAGAGGCATGCACTCCTACCAACCCCTGATTGTTTTCCAGATGGCGTTCATTTTCATCCAAACCCTGTTCAGCTTTATCCTTGCCGTCACGGTCGGTGATCTCATAACAGAGCAAATGGCTCACACCCACTTTTTCAAAAGCATTGGCAATGATCTCAAGTGAGCCTTCAATGCAATTTGGAGAAGCGTGGTGGTCAATGGCGAAGGTAGCGCCGGCTTTGGCGCAGGCCATGGCAGTTGCCAAAGCGCTGGCTTCAATGCTTTCCTTATCCAATGCTTTGTCGAGGTTCCACCAGATGTATTGAAGAATTTCCCTGAAGTTCTGTGGGGATTTTGCCGGGGCAGGCATACCTCGCGCCAGCGCGGAATATACGTGGTGATGCCCAACGGCAAAGGATTTGGTAACATATTTGCCGGTGCAGTCAATGATCTCATCATGTGAGTCAGTTTGAACCTGGTCTGAATTTTTAAAAGACTTCAGTTGCTTTCTTTCACCTTCTTCAACAAGAATATTGGTTTGTGAGAATTTGAGAGTTTCCCAATTGATGAATGTTGCATTTTTAAGTAGAATTGCCATAATGTTTATAATTGGAACGCAGATGACGCAGATTATGCGGATTTACGCTGATTAATCTGTGATCATCAGTTCAATCCGCGTCATCCGCGTTCTATCGGTTTTAAAGGTAATTTCGTTCTCTTTATTCCGTCAAAATTATAAAAAGCGTTTGCAACAGCCGAAGCTGTAGGAACCAGCCCGATTTCTCCAATGCCTTTGGCGCCGTAAGGCCCGACAGGGTCTTTCACTTCCACCATTTTGACCACAATTTCAGGAGTTTCATGTGCACGCAGGATTTTCAGGTCGCGCATATTGTCGCTTACTAAAAAACCGTCTTTCATTGGTAGGTTTTCGGTGAGAGCATAACCAAGCCCCATATGCACGCCTCCATGTACCTGTCCTTCAAACAGCATGGGATTCATGATTTTACCGCCATCATGGGCAGCGACAATTTTTTCAATTTCTCCCTTTTCATTCAATACGCAAAGCTGAGCGGCATAGCCATAAGAATAATGAGTGATTTGCTCTACGCCAGACGTTCCGGGTTTTGTGGTCCAGTCACATACAAATTCCCCGCGGTAGGTTTTACCGGCAAGCTCTTTCAGCGATTTTAATTTCAAATCTTCTATCAAGGGTTTTGCAGCATTGATGATTGCGAGACCCAATAAAGCTGTTGCGCGTGAGGAAGTAGTCATGCCGGTGGGAATTCCAGCATTTGTATCAACCACTACATCAATTATCTGTGGATCAATGCCGGTTTCTGTGCAAAGGGTTTGTATGGCCATGTTGTGAACTCCCTGGCCCATTTCAGTCCAACCATGTTTGATCACGACTTTATCAATCGAAACAATTTCGATTATCACCTTTGATTCGTCAATCATCCCGTTGCCAACCCCTGAGTTTTTGATGGCGGTGGCGATCCCGGAAAATTTGGATTTATAAAAATCTTCTTTCAACGCTTCAAGGCAGGCCCTGATGCCCACACCATACACTTTGTGGCCGGTGGAAGTAGCCAAACCATCCACCAAAGCGTTGTCATACCTAAACTTCCAGCGGTCGAAGCCGGCCTGGTAGCAAATATCATCAATACAGCTTTCGAGCGCAAAATTCACCTGGTTCGCACCGAAACCACGCATGGCGCCACTGGGAATGTTGTTGGTGTAAACGGTTCGGGCTTCAATGGAAACATTGGGGATAAAATAACCACCGGCAGCATGGCCTGCTACGCGCTCCATCACCTTGGTTCCCACCGAGGCGTAAGCGCCGGTATCGCCGGTGGCCAGTAGTTTTAATCCTATAATTTTCCCGTTTTCGTCGGCAGCAAGTTCCATATCCATAAAAACCGGATGCCGCTTGGGATGCAGGCGGATGCTTTCGCCACGGCTGATGCTTAGTTTCACCGGTTTCTGAAGCAGAAATGCGAACAGCGCGGCATGTGCCTGCACACTCAAATCCTCTTTTCCTCCGAACCCGCCACCATTGGGAACCTGGATCACATGGATTCTTTCTTCAGGAATATTCAGAACCGGGGCGATTTGTCGGCGATCTACATAAATTCCCTGACTTTGACTGTAAAGCACCAATCTTCCATTTTCATCGGGGTGGGCGATGGCGCTTTCCTTTTCCAGGAAGGCGTGCTCAATGCGCTGGGTTTCATAGCTGCCTCGAGAAATGTACTTTGCCTCACTAAAGGCAGCACCGGTGTCGCCAACGGTGAATTTTGTGGTGTCGAAATGGTTGGGTTTTCCTGGATGAACCCGCTCGCCGTCAATGGCTTCAAACACATCGGTAACCGGTTTGAGCACTTCATAATCCACTTCAATTAGTGAAATAGCTTTACGGGCAATTTCTTCCGAATCGGCCACCACGCCGGCAATAACATCGCCAATGTAATGATTAGCTTGCCCTTCGGCGATCATTATCGGCCAGTCGTCATAAATCAAACCCACGTTCTGCTTGCCGT
Organism: Bacteroidales bacterium; assembly: GCA_014860575.1. Lineage (NCBI taxonomy): Bacteria > Pseudomonadati > Bacteroidota > Bacteroidia > Bacteroidales > Bacteroidales bacterium. Next base: position 61,492 of record JACZJK010000057.1, on the reverse strand, counting down.
GAATGTCGGCGGCTGTAAATATTTTCTGAACCCCAGGCAATGCAGCAGCTTTTTTGGTGTGAATATTTTTAACAATTGCTTTCGGATGATCGCTGAACTTCAAAGCTGCGAAAAGCATTCCGTCAAGGAAAATATCATCAACAAACTTTCGGATTCCCAGGGCGGTTTCGAAAGCTTTGTATTTTGGATGTGAGTTGCCAACCTCACCTGTGGTTTCAGTAATCTCAACCAGAAGGTTCTCACGAAGAGCCTTAGCAGATTCGAGAATTGCTTCTTCAATTTTCTTGTAACCCGTGCATCGGCATAAATGCGGTTTGATAGCCTGTCGAATCTCGTGGATGTCAGGGTTTGGGTTCTTTTGCAGCAGCACCTTGGTTCGGGCAATAAAACCCGGAATACAGAAACCGCATTGCACAGCGCCACTATTTACAAAGGATTTGGCGATTGTTTCTTTAACATAATCCGGAAAGCCTTCCATCGTAAGAACCACAGCATCCTGCAATTTTGCCATTTTAATCAGACATGCAAGCTTTGCTTCTCCATTGATCTCGACGGTGCAAGCCCCGCAAACGCCCTGACCTGAGCAGCCATCTTTTTCTGCTGTGAGGTGTTGGTCGAGGCGAAGGAAATTTAGCAATGTTTTATCTGGAGCGCCATTGTAAACCACCAATGTTCCGTTGAGCGTAAAATTTACCATTTGATAAAATCTTTCAGGTTCGCAATTGTTGGACTGATTGATGAAGGCAACTTAATTACAGATCCAAGGCATCCTGTATCTTTGAGTCCGCTTCCGGTGAGTAAAACTACATTGCTTGAACCAGGCTCAATCAAAGCTTTATGCTGATATAAACACAATCCTCCATAGGCCGCCGCCGATGCCGGTTCAGTAAAAATGCCTGTTTCTTTTGCAAGGAGTTTTGATGCATCAATAATCGCGTTGTCAGGGATGATCAACGTTTCGCCATTGTATATTTCAATGTACTTTTTGGCCATGTGAAAGTTTCGCGGATAATCAACCGCTATTGAATCGGCTATGGTTACACTCGCTCTGGATTCAAACACAGTGTTTGTTAAGTTTCTTACAAGGTTGTCACTTCCCGAGGATTGCACAGCAACAATGATTGGCATCTTTTCGATGATGCCCAGGTTTAACAAATCTTCAAATCCCTTGTAAACACCCGAAATAATTACTCCATCACCAACCGGAACGAATATTCTGTCAGGAACCGTAAACCCCATTTGTTCAAACAATTCAAAGGCTACTGTTTTTTTCCCTTCGATGGTGAGGGGATTGTAGGCAGTATTGCGGTTGTACCATCCGAACTTATCTGAAGCTTCAATGCTCAAATCAAAAGCCTGGTCGTAGGTTCCCTTAACCGGAACAATGATTGCTCCATACATCATGATTTGTGTCAGCTTGGCAATGGGTGCAGTTTCCGGAACCATAATGATCGCCTTCTGACCCTGTGCGGCACAAATCCCGGCAAGCGATGAACCTGCATTTCCTGTTGAAGCAGCAACTATGTTATTTAGCCCTCTTTCTTTAGCGAAAGTTGAGACCAAGGCTGAAGCGCGGTCTTTGAATGAGAAGGTCGGGTTTTGGGAATCATCTTTTATATATAAATTGAAAGGAATATTTACCCCATTTAACTTTTCGATTTGATAAAGTGGTGTCTTCCCGATTTTTAGCTTAGGCAGGCTGGAAAGGCTTTCAATTGGCAGAATATCAAGAAATCCATTTTGCTTCAGTTGTTGGAAATCTATCTTTCTTTCTCTTAAAGCCTGGTAATCGTAGATTACTTTCAACACGCCCCTGGGTGGCTCTTTGGGATGTTGGTATCTGTTGCATTCCGGGCATAGGTAAATTACCTCTTCTGAACCGTATTCCGATCCGCAGGTGGTGCACTGGTATTTGAACTTTTGATCCATTTGATTTTGATTGGAACGCTGATGACGCGGATTGAACTGATGATCGCTGATTTTGAAGTTATTTTATCCATCAGACCGCTTGGAGCAGTCGGACGGGCTTTATCCGCATCATCCGCGTTCTATTGTCTTCTACACGCCTGTTTTCTCATTAAATTCCTTGATCATAACATCCCAATCATCCGCCATCTTAAAATGCGTATCAAAATAATCCGGGTCGTACCATTGGGCGTTGAGTTCATCCACCGTTTTGCCTTGTTGCTCCACCCAGGTAAAATATTTCAGGTTATGTATAGCCTTGCGATCCTGATAGGAAAGTTCTTTCATATTATCAGTCTGGGTTCCCATCAGGCATTTCTCAAAATCGCGTGCAGACTGAAGCGCTGTGTATTCCCCCCGTTCCTTTTTGAGTTCTTCCAGCCGCGATTGATACAACTCAACACTGTCGGTAGCGATGGTCATAATTACATCATTTTCAGTATATTCAAAATATTTAGTGGTTTTTATGGCCGATAAAAGATTGGCAATACTTGAAATCCCTAATAAATGCAGTTGATCAACAACTTCAGGGTCAACACCTTCATTTTTAAGAAATTCTTTTCCGGCAGCTTCATTGAAAAGGCGGAGCAGTCGCATACAATCTTCATCATCAATGGCTGTAACAACATCCGTATTTTTAACATTGTGAACCCAGGGCACATGTTTGTCGCCGATGCCCTCGATGCGATGCCCGCCAAAGCCATTATTTAGCAGTGTAGGGCATTGCAGCGCTTCCGATGCCACCACTTTCATCAGCGGGTATTTCTCCCGCAAATAATCACCAGCAGCGATTGTGCCTGCCGAACCGGTGTTTGAAACATAGGCTGTCAATGTTGAACCAGGCGTTTTCACTTCCTTGAAAGCTTCCTCTATCGCCGGACCAGTAACATGATAATGCCAGGTCGGGTTCCCAAACTCATCAAACTGGTTCAGAATGATGTAGTCAGGTTTGGTTCGGCGGAGTTCCCAACATTTATCATAAATCTCTTTGACGTTCGATTCGCAGCCGGGTGTTGCAAAAATCTCCGCGCCAATTTCCTTCAGCCATTCAAAACGCTCCTGGCTCATTTCCTCCGGAAGGATTGCAACGGCATGACAACCCATCAGGTAAGAATCAAAGGCGCCGCCCCGGCAGTAATTTCCGGTTGAGGGCCACACAGCCTTGTGATGGGTGGGATCGAACTCACCCTGGATAATACGGGGTGCCAGGCAGCCGTATGCTGCGCCAACTTTGTGAGCACCAGTGGGAAACCACTTTCCAACGATCATCACTACCCTGGCTTTAATGCCGGTGAGCTCAGGGGGAATTTCAAGATAATTGACCTTTCCAAAACCACCGCCAAAAGCTTTGGGTTCGTTTTTCCAGGTGATCCTGAATAAGTTGAGAGGATCAAGATCCCAAAGGCCAATGTTTTTAAGTTTGGTTTTGATTGTTTCAGGGATAAGCTCAGGATTTCGCATTTGAGCAAAAGTGGGGAGAATGATCTTTTTCTCCCTGAAGCGTTGGATAGTGTTTTCGAGTGTTTTTTGTTTGTTGTTCATAGTCTTTTGAATAGAACGCGGATGACGCGGATTGAGCGGATGATCGCGAATTAATTAAAACAGTCCGACCGCTTCTAGCGGTCTTACGGATAAAGTTTCCAAAATGGAACACGGACTTGTGCACCGTGGCGTATGACGCAAAATTAGCTGATTCTTACGGATTAGATTTTGTTTTTATTTTGAAATACTTTTCTGTCGAATTGAGGTTTTCTGTCAAAATTAAATAAAAGTCCAACCTCAATATTTGTTGCTTTTAAATAATTGATTAATTGGTATTTGTGCTCGTCGCAAATTGACTCTGACGCCTTAAGCTCAAGGATTACTTTTCCTTCAACTACCAGATCGGCATAGTATTCACCAACTTTTTGTCCTTTATATAATACTCCTATCGGCTCCTGCCTTGATACATGAAACCCCCTATTGTTAAGCTCTTTGTATAGTGCATGTTCATAAACTTTCTCAAGAAAGCCATAAATGAGGGTATTGTAAACCTCATAAAATGCATTGATAATTTTCTCAATAAGTTCTTTTTCAATCAGATTCACAGGATTACTTTTTGATAGAACGCTGATTATGCGGATCAAGCGGATAAGTAGGGATTAAATCCGCGAAAATCTGTTCAATCCGCGTCATCCGCGTTCTATTGCGTCATTCGCGTTCCATAAATGATATCACACCAGAAAGAATTATAGCCATTTCTGCAAACTTGCTTAACTCAATTTCTGCTTCCTCAAAACTATTAATTTCGTAATCAATGACCTCCATCTTGTTTTCATCCAGCACAATACGATTGTTACCAAATTCATAAATCAATCTGCCTTCTTCCCGGGTAAATTTTGTTAGTTTCCCTTTTGATTTACTGTGCAGGATTCTTTTTCCGTTTGCGTGTTCAAGCCAAAAGCCTTCATCTTCACTCTCAAAGGCTTCGTTATTCAGGAATAGATGCGGTTTAACTTTGTAAGGTGCATCAGCAGATGGGCAAAAAGTGTTACAATTCCCGCAATTGTTGCACCAGTCGGCGATGTGGAGAATCTGCCGCTGCTGCTTTACTTCAAAGGGCTGATTATCCTCAGCAATTTCCCAGTTTCCATTTTTGCGAACCAGTTTTTGTAGCTGTATTGAAATCGGCTGAATCTCATAACTATGAAATGCCAGGTTCGGACAAACGGTGGTACAAATATTACAAACTTCGTCGCAGAGCAGGCAGCGTGAAGCTTCATACATGGCTTCTTCCTCGCTGATGGTAGAAGACACGAGGTTGAAGTTTTTCCGGCCTTCCAGCGATGTTTCCCTCACTTCAACCGCTGGCATTTTCGTTGCCCGCATCATCGCATGCCAGTTTATATCCTGCGGCATTCTTAAATTTTCAGGTTTTGTGCTGAACGCAATTTTTTCCCGGTCAATGATTTCCTGTGCTACTTTCCGTCCATCACCAATGGCGTTGATTGCAGTGGAAGCGCCACGCATGGCATCACCGCCAATATAAATCCGGGGAATTTGTGTTTCGTACGAACCTGATTTGGTTCGCAATAAGGTAGGATCACAAAAATCAATGGCGAGTTCCTGTCCAACAGCCGGTATAATTGTGTCAGCTTCTATTTCAAATTCTGAACCGGGAATCTTCACAGGTGTTGGCCTGCCGCTGGCATCTTTCTGGCCCAACGCCATTTTGATGCATGTGATTGAGGTAACTTTTCCATCTTTGGTGTTCACACGAACAGGCGCAACCAGTTCAATAATTTCCGTGCCTTCGGCCAGTGCGGCTTTGATTTCACCCATATCGGCCGGCATTTCCTTAATGGTTCGGCGGTAAACGATGGTGACTTTTCCGTTTTTGCCTACCAGCCTGAAAGCCGTTCGGGCCACATCCATGGCTGTATTGCCTCCGCCGATGATCACAATATTGGTTCCCAACGAGACTTTCTTTCCATCTTTCAGATCCTCAAGAAAGTGTAAAGGATCAATTACTCCAGCAGCTTCTATACTTTCGATCCTGAGTTTGCTGGATCGCTGAGCGCCTGCTGCAATATAGATGTAGTCGTATTCATTTCTCAGTTTTTCGAAGCGTGATTGATTGATTTCCTCATCATAATGAATTTTCACGCCAAGCGATTCAATGTCAGCGACATCGTTCTTTATGGCTTCATCAGTCAGGCGGAATGAGGGAATGCCAGAGGAAACCATGCCACCAGGCCTTGATTTGGTTTCAAAAATTTCAACCTGGAATCCGGCACGGGCAAGGAAAGCAGCGCAGGATAATCCGGAAGGCCCGGCGCCAATCACCGCCACATTTTTGCCGGTTACGGGCTTTACCTGATCTGGCAGCTTCGGGTCGCCCATTATTGCCCGCTCAGCCACAAAACGCTTTATTTCCCTGATCAGAACCGGGTGATCGTAGTTGAGGCGAGTACATTTTAACTGACAGAGATGGTCGCAGATCATGCCGGTAGTTTGCGGGAAAGGATTGGTTTGCCTGATCACCGCAGCGGCTTTTTGAAATTCACCGTTTGCGGTGTGATAATTATAATTTGGAATGTCCTGGTTGGTTGGGCAGGTGTCTTCGCAGGGTGCATGGATGCAATCGAACCAACCTAATGGGCGTGTGGTTTTGATGCTGGGGTCATGCAAGTTGGTTTTCTTGTAGCGCTCTTGTTGCGACACCTTTTCAGCATAATTTTCAAGGTTTGTCAGCACTTCTTGGTTCAGACCGGCTTCGGGATGACCTGCCCGGGCCGATATAAATATTTCGATGCTATGTGCTTTTTTCTGGGCAAAATCATTGCGCAGCTCTTCAATATATTGATGTAGCTTGCCATAGCCGCCAGGTTTCAGCAGGTCGGTGCAGACAGTGACCGGATCCAGGCCGGAAGCTATCAAATCAGTCACATTAAAAGCATCAGCACCTCCGCTGAATGATATATTGAGGCGGCCATTAAAGTCCTGCTGAATTTTGTTTGCAATCGCCACCGAAACCGGATGCAGCGCCCTGCCGCTCATGTACATCATTTTTTCATGAGGCGGAAATACATCCTTGTGGTTCTCACTTTCAAGAGTATTTGTGAGTTTTATCCCAAAGTGCAGATTGTGAATGGACGCAGCTTCATCAAGTGATGAAATGATTTTGATTGCATCATCGTATTTCAGGTCGTGTTCGAATGCCTTATCAGGAATATTGGTTTCGAATCCTGAATTCTTCATGATCTTTTGCAATTCTTCTTTGCCCAATAAAGTTGGGTTGAGCTTAATAGTTGTGTGCAGTTTTTTGTCTCTTAGCAGATAAGTGCCAATGGCTTCAATTTCGTGCGGCGGACAACCGTGCATGGTGGAAAGCGTTACATTATCCGATAATTTCTGACTAATTTTCAATTGTGTGATGCGGGGATAGATAGGTTTAATTTCCTCAATTTTCGCCGCTAGTTCTTGAGTGGCATTCTGCATTTTTTCCAGGAACCATTGTACATTGTCGCTCAGTATGCCTTTGAGGTCGTATCCCACGCTCATGTTGAAAATAAAACCCGGTTCTTCCGCTGACCCGATTCTGAGATGATCTTTCAGCACATGGATCAGAATCCAGGCATTGAGGTATTGATCAAAAGATTGTTCAACCTTCAATTCCTGCGACCACTCACAGTTATAGCCTTCGTCCTGCATGTCAATGCAGGGTTTTGAGATTTCCAGTTCATCAAGGGTTTGAATGGTTTTAAGTTCGATGAATCTTGCACCTGTGAGCCAACCTGCCACAATGTTTTGCGAAAGCTGGGTGTGAGGCCCAGCCGCAAGTCCGATAGGCGTTTCCAGTAAACGCTCGTAGCGATTTGTCCTGAACGGATCAGAAATAACGGGTCGGAAAAATAAATTCTCTGTAATCCCCAAAATGCTTTTATTGCGATTGTATTGATTAAGAATGATTTGAAGTAAGACGGGTAGGGGAGCAGGAAAGAATTTATCGGATGGCATGATGTGCGGCTTAAATTTCTGCTAAATTAGCAAGATTAAATTGAACGCAGAAGAAACAGAATATTCTAGAATAGGCGAGATAGAACATGATAATCCCAAAAGATATACTCTTGTGGTCATTAATTCAGCAGCATCTCGACACCACAGTTGGAATAGTCAATTGGAGTATACCCCAATAAATTCTTTGCTGCAGAAATATCAAACCAATGATGAGAACATAATTCCTGAATCAGAAACCGTGTGATGTAAGGCTCTGATTTTATGCACAGTAAAAAATAGAACCTTTCTAATATCCATGCTGTGAAAAACGCAAGCGGTTTTGGTATTGTTTTTTGAACCGGGGGTAAGCCAGCAGAATGAATAATTTCATTAATGAAATCCCACACCAATACTGGTTTGCCATTAGTTATAAAAAATGCTTTTCCACATACTATTGGATTTTCATCCATTTTTTTCATAGCCAGTAAAAGTGCATTGATCAGGTTGTTGATGTGAGTTGTGTCAATCAGATGATCTTTGTTTCCAGGCTTCCTTAATTTCCCTGATTTTGCCCGCTGAATAATTTTTGGAAGCAATTGTGTATCACCAGGCCCCCATATCAGGTGTGGGCGCAAGGCAATAGTTTTGAAAGTTTCGGCATTCGCACTTAAAACCAATTGTTCTGCAACAGCTTTGGTAGAAGTATAATGGGAAACAGGCTTGGAAGGATAACCAATTGACTCATTAACTCCTTCAAGATCAGTTCCACTATAAACAACACTTGCTGAACTTGTATAGATCAACTTACTAATTCCATTATGGATACAAGCATCAATCAGATGGGATGTACCAAGAACATTGGTGTTGTAAAAATCGCGATATGAACCCCAAAAGCCAACTTTGGTAGCATTATGAAATACTACATCCATTCCTTTGCAAGCTGAATGAATTTCAGATGGGTTCATTAAATCGCCCCTGATAATTTTTACTTTAAGATCGAAATGCTCAGTATGCAGGCTTCTTGAAAAGGATGTAACGTCGTAGCCCAATTCAATAAGTCGCTGCACCAGTGCAAGTCCAACAAAACCGCCGCCACCTGTTACCAATACCCTCATTTTAATTGAATTTTAGCCCATTCGGATAGTTTCTCACGAAAAATTTTAGCGTTATGTCGCGGATCAACAGGAAAATTTTTATGAAACAGCACAGTTGATACTTTCTTTGTCCACTTATTTTCCTGTGCGAGGTTAAGTAGTTCTTTTACAAGATGTTCTGACTTTTTTATTCCTGCTTTCAACTCAATACAAATTACTGGTTCTGTTTGAGAATTTGATTTGATACCAACTAAAGCAGAACGGAAAACTGCCGGATGCTGGTTAAACACTGCTTCACAGGGTATGGTGAATAAAGTTCCTGTGCCTGTTTCAACCCTCTGCGATTTTCTTCCAAAATACCAGATTCTTCCGTTTTCATCGCTTTTTCCAACATCACCGGTCCTGTGCCATAGTAAAGAACTATTGCTTTCTGCTATTTTAGAAATTTTACTGGCCCAATCATCAGCCAGGTAGCTTTGGGTTACATTCGGGCCATTTACCACTATTTCTCCTACTTCTCCGGCATTCATCTCCTGAACGTTTTCAATTGTTTCAACAGGATTATCTGTAATTTTAATAATCTTTAACCTGATGCCTTTTAATGGGTAGCCTACACAAATTCCGTTAAAATAGTTTTCAGAGTTTCCATAAACAGCCAGTAATTCTGAATCCACTGCATCTGTAACTGAAAGAGCTTCTGTTGAACCGAATGGTGTGTGAACAACAGAACATTCCGGAAGCACTCTTTTAATATTTCTCAATAATGCTGGAGAAACAGGTGCACCAGCAGTTAAAACTCTTGTTAATGATTTGATATGTAGTTTATTAGCGATACAATAATCAGTTATTAGTCTCAAAACCAGTGGTGAGCAGAACATACTTGAACAATTAAATTGCTCAATATTCATGATAAGTTTATCAGGTTTCAGGCGTAATGGATGTGTCATGTCCATATCGGCCAAAACAATAGAAAGCCCGAGACAAATTACAAGCAGTCCAATCAGGGGAAATGTGCAAAGATCAATATCGTCAGATTTGTAATTAAAGTGATTTCTCAAGTACTTAATTTGTGCATCAATCATGCGATTCTGATAAATTACAGCTTTTGCCGGGCCAGTGCTACCGCTGGTAAAAAATACCGCCACCACATCCGAAGGCATAGCATGGCAAATCTCATAATTGAAGCATTCCGATTTCCGGATGGCCTTTAGGCTGTGATCTTGCCATCTTAATGAAAAGCCGGTCGTCACGAATATTTCAACATGTCGGAAAGCGTGAGGGTACATTAAGCGTAGCAGGTGGGCTTTTGGTATTCCGATAAATGCACGGGATTCCGTTTTCGACAGGGCATATGCCATTGCTTTGTTACCCATTCCCGGATCAATCATAACTGGCACTGCACCAATACGAAGCAGTGCGAATGTAATTGCGAAAAAGTCAACTCCGGGGGTTACCAGGACAATGGTTTTCATTCCCTGGGTAATTCCAATATCCTGAAATCCGGCAGCATATCTGTTTGTAAGGAGGCATAGTCCCGAAAAACTTATTTTATCAGGATGGAGCAAAGCCGGCTTGTCAGGGTTTGACTGGGCAAAATCGAATAAATAATCAGGAATATTTTTCATTCTGGCCTTTCATTGATTTAAGTATAACGAAAGCGATACCGTAATTCCAGAGCTGACTGTTACAAACAGGATATTTGTTGCTGCTTTGAATTTTCCGTTTGTAAAAACCTTTTTCAAAGAAAAAACTACACCGGCAGTAAAGATTTCACTTTTTCCATTTATAGGTAGAATTTTGCCTTCTAAATCAAACTTCTTCATAAGCAATGATGAAAATCCAGGCGGGCTTTGTGAGGTAACGATCAAATCAACTTGATCCCAGCCTGAATTTGTCTTCATAAAAAATTGCTGAAGTGAAATCTCGACACATTTCAGGCAATCTTTGAGGTAGTTTTCACTTTGACTTATTACAAACCTGAATTTTCCGGAACCCCATGTGATCGAACTAATAACACTACTTTCAAATTCTGGATAGGTGTAAGTTTTAAATTTTTCAAACCCTTTGATCCGCGGATCATTTGAAAGAAGTATGGCGCCTGCATTATCTTCATAATTGTAATTCAATGTATGACCTGCGCGAGGTTTGGTATCACCAGCTATTATCAGTCCATTTTCGATTTGCCCTGATTGAATAAATCCATCAATGATTTGCATAGCGCTCATTACACCGGTACTACCACCATGCAAGTCGAAGGAAAAAATCTTTCCTGAATTTCTGTATTTGTTGTTTTTCTTGACCTTTAATATTTGTAATTTATTCAGAATCAGTGCAGAGAGTGCTGGTTCTGCAAGATGGTTTTCTGTATAAACGGTAGTATTTATCAACATTCCAACATTTGCCATACTCAATCCAGCATAGCTTAGACACCTGCTCGCTGCCTGGGAAGTTAACTTCAAAATACCAGTTCGAAAGCAGGGTCTGTGAAAAGCAACTGATTTAATGATTGTTCCCATATTTTTTTACTAAATCGTGTATGGTGAAAACCGCAATTCCAATAACAAGACCTGATGCAAAACTCACCAACATTATCTTATTACCCTCCTTAAGCCGGTTTTCATTCAGGTACTTGCAAAGCGTTGTAAAATGTGTTGTTGAGGCTGTGTTTCCGGTTTCATCGAGATTAATAACGATTTCTCCGGGTTCTTCTCCAAAATATTGAGCAAAATGTTTTGCCCCCGACTGTATGGAAGCTTTTGCCGTTTGATGGGGGATCAAAAAGTCAATCTGGTTCATCCTTAATCCTGCAAGCTTTAATGCATTTTCAATAAGTGGGGGTGCATTCAGGATAGACACTTCATGAATTTTCTTTATACAGGTTCTCATGACAGCACCTGGAAAGCTTGTACTTTGATTACCAAGGCACAAATCACTGTATTGGCTTAGTGTTACCATTTCAAAGGCCGAAAAGCAATCCTCAATATTTTCAGTTTGCGATAAAATAACTGCTGCACCGGCATCACCAACAGTGAGTGAGGCCAGTTCTAAATGCTTTGGTGAATCTACTCTTTGTTCTGCATTATTGCTAATGCTTGTAATAAATTCACCACTAACTACAAGACAATTAGTAACAACACCCCGCGAGATAAAGTTATTGGCAATATATGCACCGGTCATCATACCTGCACAGGCATTTGAAATGTCAAGGCTCACAGCATTGATGCATCCGGATTTTTGCTTAATAAGCAAGGAAAGCGGTGGCTCGTAATAATGGTTCAAACCGTTAACGAACCTTGAAATGGAACAGCAAATGATCATTTCAATATCCTTTGCTTCAAATTTTGAATGATTCAGGCAATCGTGGACTGCATCAACAGCAAGAGTTAAAGAATCTTCATTTTCGGAGCAAACTCTTCGTTTTGCTATCCCCGTCAATAACTCTAACCTGATTGGCTTAGATACTCTTAACCTGTTAATTATATCAGAGGTAGCAACACTTTTTTCAGGAAGCCTTACACCAATGCTTTCTATTTTACTTCCTGCAATCATTTATTTCTTTTTACAAATTCTCTGATAATTAATCCCAGTTCGGTAGGAGCATCTTCCTGTAAAAAATGGCTCCCCTTCAGGACCATATGGGGTTGATCTCTGGTTCCAGGTATCAATGACTGAAGTATTTTTTCGCCACCCCGGCTGATGGGATCGTTGTTGCTAAAAACAGTTAAGAAGGGTTTATCAAACTTCTTCAGCTCATTCCAGCATTTATTGATTGCTGGTATTCCTGGTTCTTTTGTGATTTCCCGGATGAGTCCCGGAAGAATTCTTATGGCTATTTTTTCTCTTTCATTTGAAAACGGGTAATCATACCCAGCCTGTTCCACTTTTGAAAGCCCTCTGCTTGTAGCAAAGTTGATAATTTTTCCAACCGGGATATATGGTGAATATTGCGTAAACCATTGCCACAGCCGAAACGACAAAGGAATCATTTGACCGGCCATTGGAAGGAACCCATTGCAAGCTATGATTCCAGAAAACAAAACCGGATTCTTAGCGGCTATAATCATACCGATTATCGCACCCCAGTCATGAGAGAATAAAAAGATTCTTTCCAGATTCAGTTTCAGGATGAAGCTCTCAATTACTGTAACGAGCTTTTCCAGATAGTAAAAATTTTTATCCAAAGGTTTATCTGATTTCCCAAAACCTGGTAAATCAGGAGCGATTACTCGCAATCCACTGGCAACACATATCGGTATAATATTTCGGTAGGTGTAACTCCAGCCTGGAACACCGTGGAGTAACAGAACGGTTGGTGACCCTATCTCACCTTCTGCAATATAATGAATTTGAATGCCTTCTACTCCTATAAAGTTAGATTTACAGGGATATCCGCTCAGAAGTGGATATTTTTCGCCATTTTTTGATTTCTTCAGAGACATCTTTTAAGGCAATTGTTGATAAGCAATGAACTATCACAATTATTTGTACCAAGGCGAGCAAGTTGAATGCAGAGTTCCTGAGTAAACCTGATGAAGAAAGTAGGATGATTGATTTATCCTTCAAAGATAAGAAATTTTATGCGATAATAATATTGAGTTTAAAGCATAATTGCTTTTCCTTTATTTTTGCCTTAGCTCCTGCGAAAACTTTCAATGTAACATTTCTTACTTCAATACCTTATATTTAGCTAATCTAAAAAATGTCAATTATGATGTAACTGAAAACTTGGGTTCTGCTCCTTAAATTGAATTTACTAAAATGATTATGTTTACTATTGTGAGCATCACTGAAATTTTGGGCAGTATTTTTATTAAAATGAATTTTATCACTGATGCAAGATAGGTGCTTGCCAATGATAAACCTGAATGAACATATTTTGTATTAGATTGTGAATAATTAGCTGATAGAAAGAAAGAATCCAATATATTAAGGGCAATTTCTAAAATTATTTTTTTGGTTCGGTATATTATAATTCAAATTTCATAAAAGTATGAAAAACAAGACAACTTCAGTCTTGCTGCTTGCTGCCGGTTTTTCTGAACGAATGGGACAGGAAAAATTTGCACTAGAATTCACGCCTGGAGTTTCTTTCCTGGAGCACATAGTTCATCAGTACCACCAGTTTGGGTGCGGGAAAATTGTTGTTGTTGTTAATCCACGAGGCGAGAAAATTATTAAACAAAACTTGTTTCAATTCCCTGGCAAAGTTGAGGTTGTTGTGAATGCGTACCCTGAAAGAGGAAGATTTGCTTCAGTAAAAACCGGGTTGATGAGTTTACAAAATGAAGATTTTGTTTTTCTTCAAAATATTGATAATCCGGATATAAGCGTTGATTGGCTTACTGCCTTACTTGATCATGTTGGTAATACTGATTACACTTACCCAGTGTTTCGTGGTAAAGGTGGCCATCCGGTTCTAATAAGAAAAATGATCGTGCACGAAATAATCAATGAAAAGGCGGATGACATGATTCTGAAAGTTTTTCTGAATCGTTTCATAAAGTCAACAATCGAGATTAATGATTTTGGTATGCTAACAAACATTAATACATTAAAAGATTACCAAAATTGGAGAATGAGAAGATTCTAAGGCTAATTAAGACAAATCATTACACTAATATTTCCGTTTCTAAATATCAAATCATCTTTGTCATGTTTTAAAAATCATATTTTTGCACCAACGCGCTTAACCAACCCCGATTTTGAAAGAACCTCATCCAATGACCATAGCCATAGCCGTAGCCGTCACTACCTGCGCATTCCTGATTTACCATTTCAGTAGTGGTTCGCTAGCATTTAAGCGTAGAGTTGAAACCCTGCTTGGTTATCGAAATGCATCTTTTGACCAGGTTGTGGCTAACCGCTTACTTGGCTTTCTTTTATTTGGCGGACTTCCCTTGATTGCAATATTCTTCATGGCAGACTTCCGATTAAAGGACTTTGGGTTTGGAACCCAGGCTGGATTTCTTTCATGGATGTGGATTGCAATACTATCTGTTGCAATTATTACTATGAATTTTTTAAATGCACCCCAAAAGTCAAACCTTGCTATGTATCCGCAGATACGCATACCTGTTTGGAGCGCTTCCACAATATTCATCAGTGCAATTACTTGGATACTGTACCTTGCAGCGTATGAATTTATGTTTCGCGGGTTTTTGCTCTTTGCTTTATACAGTGAGCTGGGCATGGTGGCTGCCATCGCAATCAATACTTCCATATACTCATTGGTGCATATTCCAAAAGGAAAAACAGAAGCATTGGGCGCTATTCCACTTGGAATCCTGCTTTGCTATCTCACCCTGATTACCGGAAATCTGTTGATTGCCTTTGTGGTGCATGTGGTGATGGCTTTAAGCAATGAATGGTTTTCACTGAGGGTCCATCCTGAAATGAAAGTGCTAAGAAAATAATTAAAGAATGAAAACCTTTGTAACTGGCGCTACAGGTTTTATAGGATCGCAGCTTTGTTTAAAGCTTGCGGGTTCTGGACATCAGGTACATGCATTGTATCGCTCGGAAAGCAAAGCCATTATTTTACGACATCCGGATATTCATTTATTCAAAGGAGATATCCTTGATTACAATAGTTTGAAAAATGCAATGACAGACTGCCAGCAGATTTATCATATGGCTGCCTTTACTAAGGTTTGGGTCAAAGATGAATCGCGCATTTACGAACTCAATGTGACCGGAACATTGAATGTGCTGAACGCTGCTATGGAAACCGGTATAAAAGACATTGTTATTTCTTCCACCGCCGGCGTATTCGGGCCATCGCTCGATGGTAATGAAGTCTCAGAAACATCCATCCGGCAAATAGATTTCTTTATTGAATACGAACGTACCAAAGCTATTGCAGAGGAAATGGCACTTGAGTTTTTAAAATCGGGCCTGAACATCAGAATCGTGAACCCAACCCGTGTTTATGGCCCGGGTGTTCTGAACCCAAGCAACAGCGTTACCAAACTTATTGCCGCATACATGTCCGGCACGTGGAGGATTATTCCTGGCGATGGCAATAGTGTTGGTAATTATGTGTTTATTGATGATGCTGTGAACGGCCATGTACTGGCAATGGAAAAAGGTAAGCCCGGGGAGAAATATTTATTAGGTGGAGAAAACATCAGCTACAATGATTTTTTTAAACTATTAGGCGAAATTTCAGGAAAAAGACGTTTAATGTTGAAAGTTCCTTTGTCGCCTATCTACTTTGCTTCTGATCTGGCAATGTTGGTAAATAGGTTGACTGGAGTTAAACCGTTTATAACCAAAGGACTAATGAGAAAATTTAATTATAATTGGCGTGTGAATTCCCTGAAAGCAATGAGTGAAATCGGCTATACACAAACACCGCTTAAGGAGTGTCTTACAAAAACAATTGATTGGATCAAGAACAATGGAAAAACCTGAAGTTTACGCGCTCATCACAGGAGGTTCAATGGGAATAGGCAAAGCCATTGCCCATGATTGTGCCTCAAGGGGAATGAATTTGTTGCTTGTTGCCTTGCCCGGTAAGGAGCTCGAAGAAACTGCCAATGAGATTGCCGCTAAATTCAATGTTTTAGTTCACACGTTCGCAGTTGACCTGGCCATGATTGATGGTCCAGAGTTAGTTTATAAATGGTGTGTTGCAAGTGATTACAAGGTTAATGTGCTGGTCAACAATGCTGGGCTCGCGGGCTCAAGAGTGTTTAAATCATCTGAATTGGCCTACACCGATACCCGCATCATGGTTAATATCAGGGCAATGGCTTTGCTCTCTCAATTGTTTATACCCTTGCTCGAAATCCACCCCAAAGCCTATATACTCAATATTGCAAGCATGGCCGCTTACTTTTCAATACCATATAAGGCCGTTTATGCAGCTTCGAAGGCTTTCGTGCTTAGCTTCAGCCAGGCGCTTTCCAGTGAACTTGCGCAATCCAATATTTCGGTAAGTGTGGTTTGTCCGAATGGAGTTGAAACCAATTCCGGCACTTTTACCAGAATAAAAGCACATGGTTTTTTTGGTAATCTTACCAAGATTGAAGCGAACATATTGGCCAAAGTTTCAATCAATGGAATGTTGAACAGGAAAGAAGTCATCATACCCAAAAGAATCAACAGATTCCTGCTGGTGATTAACCTTTTCCTGCCAGGAAAATTACGAAGGAATTTAATAAAAAAGAGGTTCCTCAAAGAGGTGAATTCAACTACAGGCTAAACGTAAGCGCCTCTACTGCCCTTCGCTTCAGAATAAGCGCTTTTGCGTGATATTATGCTTTGATTTTACCTATTTTTGCCTGTCTGCAGAATTACCTATACTCAAATAATGAAAGATATCCTTTATCAACTTCCTGAACTCCAGCGGCAGGGAAAGCCTTTTGTCCTCTGTCTCGTAACCGAAGCCCAAGGTTCAACACCACGAAAAGAAGGCGCCCGCATGATCGTTTTCAATGATGGCAGCATCATGGGAACCATTGGCGGTGGTTCGATAGAGATGCAGGCTATTGCTGAAACATTGCTGGCGCTTGAATCAGGTAAACCTTTCAAGAAAAAATATCAGCTCGAAGACGATCTTCAAATGCATTGCGGGGGCAATATGGAAATTTATTTTGAACCTTTCTTTGAAGAACTGAAACTCTATATTTTCGGTGCCGGCCATGTTGGTCGTGAAGTAGGAAAGTTCGCCAGGGAGTTTGGTTTCAGTGTGATCTTTATTGACCACAGGTCCGAAATTTACAAGGAATTTGAAAGCGCTTATGCCAAATGCATTGTTGATGATTATGTTCAATCTTTGGCAAAAATCAACTTCAGCGCCCGTGATTTTGTTGTGATCACAACACCCAGGCATGAATACGACGAGAATCTCCTAGGGAAATTGGCCAAAGAAAAACTCGCTTACCTGGGCATGATCGGCAGCAAGCGAAAAGTAGCCGAAGCCCGTAAACGCCTGTTAACTGAAAATATCCTGACCGAAGATCAGTTGAACTTTGTGGACATGCCTATCGGTATTTCTTTCTATGCTGAAACTCCGGCAGAAATTGCCCTAAGCATTGTTGCTAAACTTATTGATGTGAAAAATACGCTACGGTTATGAACGGCATTTTTAGATTCGTGTTCGATGGGCAGATCGTAGAATTGGATTTTCATGAAACCAAATTGCTACCTTCTACAACGGTTCTCAATTATTTGCGATCCTTGCCCGGCCATCGCGGCACAAAGGAAGGCTGTGCCGAAGGCGATTGCGGTGCCTGCACCGTTGTGCTGGGCGAGTTGGTGAACGGGAAGATGCATTATCGCGCAGTTGATTCCTGCTTGTTGTTTCTGCCAGCAATCCACGGAAAGCAATTGATTACCGTTGAAAACCTTGCAATCAGAAACGGATATGAAACTAAACTGCATCCGGTGCAGCTTGCCATGGTTGAGAATTACGGAAGTCAGTGCGGGTTTTGCACACCCGGCTTTGTAATGGCGTTGTTTGCGCTTTACAAATCAGATATTGAGATCAGCAGGCATAATGTGATCCAGGCGCTGGCAGGCAATTTATGCCGCTGCACAGGTTACGATCCTATTTACAAGGCTGCAGTTCAATGTTGTTCGAACCGCCAACCCGATCAGTTCGATGAAGGCAAAGTAGAAGTAATCAAAATGATTAATGAGATTCGTGAAGCTGGAGAAAGTCTTGAAATCCGTTCGGTAAATCAAAACTATTTCCTTGCTGCAAACATGGAAGATGCATTGTTTTTCAAGGCTGAGAACCCTAAAGCCCATGTGGTGAATGGCGCTACTGATACCGCCATCCGCCAGAATAAAATGCATGAGTATCTGCCTGAAATTCTGGATGTTTCGGCTGTTGTTGAATTGCGAACCATAAGTAAACAGAATGATGGTTATTATTTGGGCGCCGGTGTAAGCCTGGAAGCTTTCCTTGCTTTTGCCGGAACCAACTTGCCGCAGCTACTTCCAATGCTCGAAGTTTTTGCATCCTGGCAGATCAGGAATGTGGCTTCCATTGGCGGAAACCTGGCAACAGCTTCACCCATTGGCGATCTGATTCCATTGTTCATAGCGCTTAAGGTAAAGCTGGAGTTGATGAGCAAAGCCGGATCACGCTGGGTTGAAATGGAAGAATTTATCCTCGGCTACCGGAAAAACTGTCTGAGAAAAGATGAACTGATCAAAGGAGTTTTCATTCCTTTTGTTGAACCAGGCATTGTGTTTAAAACAAAAAAAATATCCACCCGCCGCGATCTTGATATTTCCACGCTAAGCATTGCTATGCGATTAAAAACAAATGCCGGAAACATGGTTGAAGAAATCATTCTGGCATACGGTGGCATGGCTGACAGACCTAAAAGAGCTGCAAACACTGAAACTTTTCTTGTAAATAAACCCTGGACAAAAGAAACAATAGCCCTTGCAAAAGAAATGATTGAAAAAGATTTCACACCCATTTCCGATGCCCGCTCCGGCGCTGAATACCGGATGATGGCAGCAAAAAATTTGTTGATGAAGATGTTGATTCAGGAGCCAGTTCCAACAAAGCTGTAATGTGAGTCAGACATATTGCCCCGGCCTTTAGGCCGGGTTAATGATATCAGAGAAATTCCCGGGGCTTTAGCCCCATGAAAACTTAGTTTGATTAAGAATATCATGGAAAATCCAAAAATCCACCACGAAAGCGCCATCCAGCATGTAACCGGCGAAGCCGTTTATGCCGGTGATATTCACCTGGGTGAGGAAATGCTTGTTGGCCGGGTGGTTTACAGCCCTCATGCGCATGCTGAGATCCTGGATTATGACTTAAGCGAAGCGCTCAAAGTCAAAGGCGTGTGGGATATCCTGGATTATAAACGAATTCCTGGCCAGAATGAGCTAAACCCTTTGGCTCATGATGAGCCTTGCCTGGCCGAAGGCAAAGTGAATTGTATTGGGCAGGCAGTTTTTCTGATCGCCGCCGAAAATGAACTTGCAGCCGCGGAAGCTGAAAAGAAAATCAAGATTAACTACAAGCCGCTTCCCGCCATTCTCAATATTGATGATGCCATCGCTGCAAATAATATGCTGGCTCCATCCCGCAAAATTGAAACAGGGGATCCCGAAAAGGCATTGAATGAATCAAAACATGTACTAGCAGGTTCATTAAAAACCGGCGCACAGGAACACTGGTATCTCGAAACCCAGGCAGTAGTTTGCATTCCTTGTGAGAACCGTGAAATGACTGTGCATGCCTCATCGCAAAACCCAACAGAAACCCAATTGGTTGTTGCAGAAGTTTTGGGCTTGCAAGCCAATGAAGTGGTGTGCGAAGTGAAGCGCATGGGCGGTGGGTTCGGAGGAAAAGAAACCCAGGGAAACCACGTTGCTGCCTGGGCATCTTTGTTGGCACACCATACCCGCAGACCAGTGCAAATGGTTCTATTCCGCGACGACGATCAGAAAATCACCGGAAAACGACATCGCTTTCAAAGCAATTATAATATAGGGTTTGACGACGAAGGTTTGATTACAAGCTACATCGTTGAAATGCATGCCGATGCCGGTATAGCCCGCGACCTTTCGCTTGCCATTCTTGAGCGGGCGTTATTCCACGCCGAAAATGCATATTACATCCCAAATATGCGCACAACCGGAACCATGTGGAAAACTAATCTTCCTTCAAACACCGCATTTCGTGGTTTTGGCGGGCCGCAGGGAATGGCCGTTATTGAGAACGCCATTGATCGGATCGCACGATATCTGAATAAAGATGCTGCTGAAATCAGGTTCAGGAATTTTTATGGAATGACGGATCGAAACACAACTCATTACAATCAACCGGTGCCAAACAACCGTCTTTATATGTTGTGGGACAGGCTTGTCATTTCATCTGATTATTTTGAGCGGCGCCGGAAGATCAATGAATTTAACCGGGAAAATGAATTCATTAAAAAAGGCCTCGCACTTACCCCCGTGAAATTCGGTATTTCATTCACTACCTCATTTCTGAACCAGGCTGGCGCCCTGGTGATGATATATAAAGATGGAACCGTGTTGGTGAACCATGGTGGAACTGAAATGGGGCAGGGGCTGCATACCAAAATCTGGCAGATTGCAGCATCTGAATTTGGTTTGCCACCTGAAAAGATAAAAGTGAATGCAACCAATACTTCCAAAGTTCCGAACACATCTCCAACGGCGGCATCTTCCGGTACCGATCTGAACGGTATGGCTGTGAAAAATGCTATAGATATTTTGAAAAAAAGGCTCGAACCATGCGCTAAGAAGATGCTTTCCAATCAATTTGGTTCTGAACCGGAAGAACTGGTGTACAAAGAAGGATATGTTGCTGACCAGGCATTTCCAGATCGCAGGCTGCCTTTTGAAAAGCTTGTTCAACAGGCACATTTGGATCAGATCAGCCTGAGCACAACCGGCTACTACCGTACACCCGATATCTTTTTCGACCGTGAAAAAGGCAAAGGTGTTCCATTTCATTATTTCGCATATGGAATGGCTGTATCTGAAGTACAGGTGGATGTACTTACAGGCGGTGTTAAATTATTGAGAACCGATATTCTGCACGATGTTGGTGATTCCATCAACGAAGGCATTGACCTGGGACAGGTTACCGGCGGTTTTATACAGGGCGTGGGATGGTGTACCACAGAAGTGGTGAAGTGGAACAAAGATGGCCATCTACTCAATCATTCGCCCGATACTTATAAAATTCCCTCAATAGGCGATATGCCCGAAATATTTAATATTGAGTTGCTTAAAGATGCTCCAAACCCTTCGGTGATTAAGAAGAGCAAGGCTGTTGGTGAACCGCCTTTAATGCTTGCATTTTCTGTTTGGCTTGCAATTAAAGATGCCATCTCCGCTGTGGCTGATCACAGGTTTGAACCCGACTTTGAACTTCCGGCTAATAATGAGATTGTTTTGCTTTCAATTGAGAAACTCAAAAAGCTTTCTACCTGAACGGAGCAAGGTTAATGGCCTGCTCTTTAACATGTTTGATAGAATTGCGATATCTTATGTTTAATGAACCATTATACCCTACTTTTGTTGTGGACAATATGCAGGTTTTTATAATAAGATTTTAAGTCAAATAATATCACAGAAATGACAAAAAAACTTTTCCTCCTTTTGTTTACAGTTCTGGTTGTAGTGATACTTTCAATTCAGTCCTGCGCAACCTATCAATTTCGTTCAACCTATAAGGAAACCAACAGTTTGATTCACGAAACTGCCAATTTGCAGACCAGGCCATTCCTGAAGGCACATCTGAAAAACGGCGACATTTGCATCCTTTCAGATACCTGGAACATTGATACCGTGCAAAACCAGGTAAGTGGTTCCGGACAAATGTTTGATTTTAACCGAAACAGTGTATTTGAAGGCGAGCTTTCGATTCCAATTGACAGTGTTGCTATTTTTGAAACCAATACCAAATTGGTTAAGCCTGAGGCAGGACGAGTAACGGCTTTAAGTATCATGGCCGGAGTGGACGCAATTATAGGTGTTCTATGTCTTATTAACCCAAAAGCTTGTTTTGGTTCTTGCCCAACTTTTTACATGAATGAGCATGATAATTTTCATTATGCCGATGCAGAAGGGTTTACAAATGCTATCTCTCCATCAATGGAGTATTTTGATATTGACGCCTTGAATAATAAACCGCTTACGGGCAATACATTTTCTCTTACAATGAAGAATGAAGCCCTGGAAACCCATTGTGTGAATGAAGTAAAGTTACTTGCTTATCCACGCTATGAACATGAACGTGTGTATCAGTCGCCTGTGAATGATTTCTATTTATGTGAGAACCTCTATAGGGTAAAAAAAGCAAGTGCTGAAGAAGGAGATATCACACCGCTCATAAACCATGATGATAATATCGAGCGATTCTCTCTTTCTGACCCAAACAATCTGAATAGCAAAGAGGAAATCTATTTTGATTTTGGCAGTATTGATAATATTGATAATCTTGGGCTTGTATTGAATTTCAGGCAAGCCCTTATGACAACTTATCTTTTTTACAGCGCCATGGGTTATATGGGCGATGAAGTGAGCGATATGTTTGCAATGCTTGAAACAGACCCGGATATGCGCGAAAAATTTGATGCAACGAGCAAGCTGATGGGTGGAATTGATGTGTTTATGTGGAATGAACGTTTTAATGATTGGCAGTTTCAAGATTCATTTTATGAAACCGGGCCCATTGCCATTAATAAACAGTTTATTCCTGTCGGCAGGCTTGACTCAGATGCCGGGGTCAGGATCAAACTCATACTTAACAAAGGCTTGTGGCGCCTTGATTACATCGCATTAACGAATATCATCAGGCAGGTTGAACCCATTGAGATCAAACCCGATAATATATTGTCAAAAGGGGAACCTAATCCCCAAGCGCTGAAAAAAATATCTGATCCGGAAAGCTATTTGATTTCAATGCCAGGCGATGAATACAAGTTTAATTTTACACTTCCGCAAGAAAATGCTGACTATGAGCTGTTTCTTTATTCAAAAGGATATTACCTGGAATGGATGCGTGAACATTGGCTCAAGGATAAAGACCTGACAAAACTTGCACAAATGGTTTATGCGCCCGAATCATTTCTGAAGGCCGAGGCTCGTGATTTCAAGATATATGAAAGCTCCATGGAGCAGGCATTCTGGAATTCAAGAATTGACACCAAAACCTTTTCTTACCATGAAGAATAAAACCGGATTATTAGCCTTGCTTGTGTTTGTGCTCAGCGGCTGCAGCATCGGCTTGCCCAAATATTTGCCTTCGCCTGATCAACTGGGTGTGAATGAATATGGTTCATACATCAGCCTTTCAATGCAGGATGGCCCGAACCTTCAAGGAGAGCTCATAGCAATTGGTAATGATAGCATTATAGTATTGGAAAAATCTACACGCAACTGTACCTCGATGCCAGTTTCTGGTATAAAGCGATATAGCTTGTATTATGCCCAGCCAAAAAACTATGGTTGGGCTATTCCGCTATACTCATTGGTAACAATAAGTCATGGCTGGTTTTTAGCTATATCATTTCCGGTAAACCTGATTGCCACAACCATCATTTACAGCGAAGGGAGAAATGCTTATAGATACCGCGCCAACGAAATTAGCCTTGAATCCCTCAAAATGTTTGCAAGGTTTCCGGAAGGTATACCAGCCGGAATTGATGTGGCAAGCATAAAGTAGTGCCTTCAAGCTTTTCAGGACATTTAAGATATAAATATCATTGCTGAACCTTTCTTTTAAGTGCCTGATAATCCAGCTTTTTACGACTATTATTTAACGTGGGTATTTGCCTTTCCTCATGGAGCGCGAATAATTCGTTCAAAATGGCTAAAACATTTACGGGCTTTCATGTGTTACTTGGTAAACTTTCTACTCACCAAAAGTTTTCTCAGTTCCTTTTTTCCATGAATCAAGGATCAGGAATAAGAAGCATAGAATAGGTAACAATACATGGAAGAAGTAATTCCTAAAATCAGAGATATTTACGCCAGGTACGGGATCAGGAGTGTTACAATGGACGATCTCGCCCGTGAATTGGGTGTTTCAAAAAAGACACTTTACCAATATTTTACTGATAAAGAGGAAGTAGTTCGCAATGTAGTTGAGTTCATGATCCATGATCAGCAGGATTGCATTGCTGCCATAAACAACAATAATGCTATCAATGCTATTGACGAACTTTTGCAGATGAGCCGTTATATTTCCGAACACTTAAAGTCAGTTAACCCATCGTTCGCATACGACCTTAGAAAATACTATCCACCTGTTTGGAACAATCTAGTACAGTTTAAAAGCAAAACAATTCTGGAGCATATCATGGCCAACATACGCAAAGGAATTGCAGAGGGCTTATACCGTAAGGATCTCAACTACGATATTCTCGCCTTTGTTTTTGTGTCACGTATGGAACTATACTCACCTGGTGGATTTCCGGAATTGGAAAAATTCTCTTATCATGAAGTGTTTCTTACTCTCTTTCAATATCATGTAAGGGGCATCGCCAATGAAAATGGCCGCAAATACCTCGAAGAACTCTTGGCCGGTAATGAAATCGAAAATCTAAGATTGCAATGAATCAGATAATTAAACCTAAACTAGATTATATTTTATTCAGGTCTGAATCCTGGCGTTGGCTTTTGTTGATAGGAATTTACGTTGCTTTTCCTTATTGGATTGCCGCAAGTACACTCAATGAAAACAATGAGGAAAATGCAATGAAATTGTCGCTTGAGCAGGCAAAAGAATATGCATTGGAGCACAGCATAAAGATCAAAACAGCTATGGCCGATCTTGAGATTGCCGAAAAGCAGATTTGGGAAATTACCTCCACCGGTTTGCCGCAGCTTGATGCAAGCGTAGGCTACCAATATTATTTCAACATTCCAACCTCGCTTGTGCCTGCTGAGTTTTTCGGTGGCGAACCCGGAGAATTTGCCGAAATACAGTTTGGCATTGAGCAAAACTTGAATGCATCTGCAACGCTTAGCCAGTTATTGTTTGATGGTTCGTACATTGTTGGCTTGCGTGCTGCCCGTATTTTCAAAGAACTTGCCAATCAAAACCTCAAGCGTTCTGAAATTGAGATCCGGAGCACAGTCACTGAATCGTATCTTCTTGTGCTGCTATCCCGCGAGAATCTGGAAATTGTGCAACAAAACCTTGGTAATATGCAGCAAACACTCACCGAAACTGAACAAATCTTCAAAGCAGGGTTTACTGACCCAATCAATGTAGATCAGTTGAAACTTGCCGTTGCCAATATGAAAAATACCATTGCCAACCTTGAGCGGCAAAATACGGTTACCCTGAACTTGCTGAAATTTCAACTCGGCTTTGATATTTCATTGCCCATTGAACTTACCGATTCGCTTGAAGGACTTTTTGAGTCCATAGCGCTTGAAGCTGAAAGCGTTGCCCAATTTGAAATTGATAACCATATTGACCTGCAGATTATGCGTTCGCAACAAACAATGGATTTTATGAGCATGAGGCGTGAGCAATCATTTATGCTTCCACGCTTATCGGCTTCATACACTTACCAGCAAATGGCCATGCGCAACGAATTTAATTTTTTCAAAACCAATGAACCCTGGTTTCCGACATCCTTTCTTGCTGTAAACCTGGATATCCCAATCTTCTCAAGCGGCAATCGTTCCTCAAGGATTCAGCAGGCAAAGCTGAAACTTGAAAAATCAGAGTTGGCCACCGCTGAAACCGCGCAAATGTTGAAACTTCAGATGCAGCAGGCCCGGGCTGATTTTGAGACTGCTCAGGAAAAATATGGAAATGAAAAAGAGAACCTCTCACTTGCGCAAAGAATATTGCAACGAACTACAATTATGCACCGCGAAGGACTTGCGAGCAGCTTGGAGCTCACACAGGCAAACGATCAGTTCCTTATGACGCAGGCTAACTTTCTCAATTCCATTTTCGAACTTCTCAATGCCAGAAACAATATTCAGAAAGCCAGGGGTATCTAGGTTTTACAAATTATACTTCTAAAGCTAAGCGACAATAATAATTAACGTCTTTTCAATAATATCTCAGATACAATGAACCGTAACTATCATCTTATAAATCGTAAAATGTTTATGCTGCCAGGCAAACCTCTTCTTAGCAGACTTGCACTAATAATCCCGGTGGCGGGTTTAATGTTTCTGGCTTCCTGCAGCAACAATGCACCGGAATCGGATGCCGACGCCATCCGCAACGAGATTGCTGAACACCAGAAGCAAATAATGGAATCAACAATGAAAGTCAACGAACTTGAACGGCAACTTGAGGCCATGGGAGAGCAGCCTGCAAACCGTTCTCTCACCGCGGTGGAGGTGATGGAACTGCAGCCGCAATCTTTCAATCACTTTTTTCGTGTGAACGCCGCCGTTGAAGCTGTTCAGGAAGCAATTATAAGTCCCGAGATCAGTGGGCAACTGACCCAGATTGCTGTTACCAAAGGACAGCGTGTAAGCGCCGGTCAGGTGGTTGCAAAGCTGAATACATCAGTGATCGAAAACAGTATCGAAGAAATAAAAACAAGCCTGCAACTTGCAAAAACAGTTTATGAACGGCAAAAAGGTTTGTGGGATCAGGAAATTGGCAGCGAGATACAATACCTTGAAGCAAAAAACAACTACGACGCAATGCAAACGCGTCAGAAAACGCTGGAATCGCAATTGGATATGGCAGTGATGCGAGCTCCTTTCAATGGCATTGTTGATGAGATTTTCCTGAAGGAGGGTGAACTTGCCATTCCTGGAGTTCCGGTCATGCAGATCATTAATCTTGGACGTGTTTACATAAACGCTGATATCGCTGAATCTTTTCTCCCGATGATTAATACTAAAGCCGATGTGATTCTGCGATTTCCAACTTTCCCTGATTTTGAAGCGAAGGTACCGATCCATCGCCTTGGTAATGTTATCAATCCTGAAAACAGAACTTTCCAGCTTCAATTGCGCATTGATAATCCTGGCGAAAAGTTTAAACCCAATATGGTTGCCAGCGTAAACATCCAGACTTTTACCTCCGACTCCACACTGGTACTACCTTCAATACTGATCAAACAGGATGTGCAGGGTCACTTTGTATATATCGCGCAACAGGCAGATAATGGCGATTTGAACGCCCGAAAAAAATATATCGAAAGAGGTCTTGAAAGTGAAGGGCTAACAATGATCAAATCTGGTTTGGAACCGGGCACCCGGGTCATACAGCGCGGGCATAACCAGGTTGGCGACGGAACCCTGATCAGTATTGAATAAATCACATTTAGCAAATTCAAGACTTTGAACCTTAAACTACGAACTTCGAACCTTGCCAACATGCTTATGGGTTCGAACCCCAAACTAACTTCAACACTAATCTGCAATGAAACAAGTCCGCGAATTTAAGTTAACAACCTTAGCGCTGAAGAACAAAAATACCGTTTTTCTTTTGGTCTTTATATTCGCTATTTTCGGGATCATTTCATACCGGTCGCTTCCCAAGGAGTTGTTTCCTGAAATAGTGATCCCTACAATTTTGGTGAAAACAATTTATCCGGGCAACCCGCCAGTGGATATGGAAAACCTGATCACCAGGCCTCTTGAAAACGAGATCAATACCATCACCGGTATTAAGAAACTCAGCTCTACATCAACACAAGATAATTCTGATATTATCGTGGAATTTCAAACCGATGTTGAAATCAAGGCAGCACTACAGGATGTGAAGGATGCGGTTGACCGGGTAAAAGGCGACCTTCCTATTGATCTGCCAACCGACCCTATTGTATTGGATATTGATTTTTCGGAATTTCCAATCATTAACATCAACCTCTCCGGCAATTATGGTATAAACGATCTCAAGCGCTATGCTGATTATCTGCAGGATGAAATAGAAAATATTACCGAGATTTCGAAAGTTGAAATTACCGGCATACCCGAAAGAGAGATTCAGATTAATGTGAACCCATTGCTGCTTGATGCCAACGAACTTAGCTTCACCGATATTGAGAATGCTATCACGCAGGAAAATGTTTCTATTTCTGGAGGTTCTGTATTATTTGATGACAATACACGCTGGGCTGTCAGAACCATTGGAGAGTATACGGATGTCAGGGATATTGGCGATATTATCATCAAGCATGAGAATGAAGCCATCGTATACCTGCGCGATGTTGCAAGCGTGGAAGATACTTATGCTGATCCCGTCAGTTTTGCCCGTCTCGACGATCAACCGGTTGTTTCGTTGCAGGTTGTTAAAAAATCGGGTCAGAACCTGTTATCTGCAACCGATAAAATTTTCAGGGTCATCCAGGAATCAAAGGATGGTGGAAACCTTCCTGCTGATTTGAATATTACAATTACTAACGATCAATCGGAAGAAATCCGCAACCAGATCACAAACCTCGAAAATAGTGTGATCATGGCTGTCATCCTTGTGATACTGGTACTCTACTTTTTCCTTGGATTGAAGAATGCGCTATTCGTTGGAATCGCTATACCGCTTTCAATGCTGGTCTCGTTTGTTGTTTTCGGGATCATAGGCATCCAGATCAATATGATCGTACTCTTTTCCTTGATCCTGGCTTTGGGATTACTGGTAGATAACGGCATTGTGGCCGTTGACAATATTTTCCGTTACATTGAAAGGGGCTATAGCGTTTTTGAAGCAGCAAAACTTGGCATAGGTGAAATAGCATTGCCCATCATCACTTCAACAGCAACCACCCTGGCAGCATTTCTGCCATTGGCTTTCTGGCAAGGCATTGTTGGTGAGTTTATGAAATTTCTTCCTGTTACCCTGATCATCGTGCTTTCCTCTTCACTTTTTGTAGCCCTGGTGATTATCCCTGTGTTCGCAGAAGCATTTTTCAAGGACAAAAAACAAACAGAAGCTGATGCATCCCGCAAGCAGAATCACAGAAAATTACGGGTCAGACGTTTGATCCTGGTTGGCATCCTGGTACTGCTTGGTATTTTGTTGCATCTGGCCTCAATGACTTTACTTGCCAATGTCATCCTGCTAATTGCCATTTTAATATTTTTAGGATATTTTGTGTTCAATAAAATTGCTCTTTGGTTCCAGATAAAAGCATTGCCTTATAATGAAAGGCTTTATTCCCGGACTCTTAATTTTGCATTGAGAGGCAGAAATCCATATTTTTTTATTGTTGGAACCTTTCTATTCCTTGTCGCTTCAATTGTATTTTTTGCTGTTAAAACTCCCAATGTGTTATTCTTTCCTGAGAGCCAGCCAAAGTTCATTAATATCCTTGCCGAAATGCCAATCGGTTACGATATCAATGAAACCAATAATCGGATCATTCAAATTGAGCAGGATGTTGAAGGAATAATCAAGCCTTATCGTCATATCGTGAAATCGGTTCTAACTACAGTTGGGCAAGGTGCCGTTGGCGAATTTGAAGGCGGTGCGGGCGATACTCCGAACCGTGGCCGGATCACAGTTACATTTGTGGAATTTGAAAGCAGGCAGGGAATCAATACATCCGATATACAGGCTGAAATCAGCGAAGCATTGCTCGGAAAATATCCGGGTGTAGAATTCAATATTGAAAAAGACGCAACAGGACCGCCTTCGGGGAAAGCAATAAACCTTGAAATCAGTGGCAGAAATTTCGATCAGTTGCTTACAATCACCGATAGGATCCAGCAACGCATTGAGGGTTCGGGAATACAGGGCATTGAAAGCCTCGCCAAGAATCTTGATGTGGACAAACCCGAGATCATCGTTCATATTGACCGCGACAGGGCAAGACGTTATGGTATTTCAACTTATCTGATCGCAAACACAATACGTACCGCCTTGTTCGGCAACGAAATATCAAACTTTAAAATCGGGGAAGATGAGTTTCCGATCCAGCTCAGACTCGACAAAGAATACAGGAATAACATGGCCAGCCTGATAAATCAACGTATTACTTTCCGAAGCCAAAGCAGCGGCCAGATTATGCAGATTCCTATATCGGCTGTGGCAACTGTTGAGTACAGCAAAACCTATGGTTCAGTAAACCGAATCAATATGGACAGGGTTATAACCTTGACTTCAAATGTTTTGCCCGGCTACAATGCTACAAGTGTGAACCAGCAAATAAAAGACTTGTTGCAGGACACAACCATGCCCGATGGATACGCTTATGCCTTTACCGGCGAGCAGCAGGAGCAGGCCGAATCAATGGCATTCCTTATGGTGGCATTGCTTATAGCAGTTTCGTTGATCAGTTTGATACTGGTTACGCAGTTTAATTCTATTGTGAAGCCTTTCATTATTATTGGCAGCGTAATTTTCAGCACTGCCGGTGTATTTTTCGGGCTGGGCCTTTTCAATATGGAGTTTGTGGTTATCATGACCGGCATTGGTATTATAAGCCTGGCCGGTGTTGTTGTAAACAATGCCATCGTATTAATTGATTACACCGACTATCTCCACGACCTGCGCAAATCAGATAACGACATTCCTGATAATCTTTATCTTGACGACGCTACTTCTACAGAACTGATCAGGCTGGCAGGGGAAACACGTTTCAGGCCGGTGATACTTACTGCCATTACAACGGTGCTTGGCCTTTTCCCACTAGCGATCGGGCTGAATATTGATTTTGTTACACTTATGACCGAGCTGGACCCACAGATTTATTTTGGCGGCGACAACGCAGCTTTTTGGAGCCCAATGGCCTGGACCGTTATTTTTGGACTTACAGTTGCAACATTTCTCACCCTGGTGATTGTGCCAAGCATGTATCAGATCACGCTTTCAATGCAACGCCGGTTATCCGTCTGGATGAAGGGGGAAAAAGTGATTGCTGATAAAGTTCAGGATTAAATACCCAGCATGAGAGCCAGCCCCACTAACAATCCTCCGGGTTGAATCAGTTTCAACGATTGTTTTGAGGTTGTGCTGAGTTGAACCCCCGAGGTTTTTAGTTTATAATTGTCGCCTTTGTTGAGTGGATACGCATAACCAAGGTGCAGGCTGATTTTGCTTTTGGTTCCGATCCTGATATTGTAGGAATAGTCGAGATTTAAAGTGCTAACTTTTTCCAGATCAAGCAGCACCATTTCATTTCTTTTGGGGTTCTCAACTTCCATTTCGACCTCAAAATCAGTGAGACCCGATGCACTTGCATAGCCAATTGACCATGCCGATCCGTAAAGGTCAGGATTTTGATAATACCTGAATCCACCTCCGATTTTGGTTCCCCATGTTCCTATCCCAGCCTGGCCGAACAAAGAAATTGGCGGGCTTATCGGCGCTTCTATTGCGATTCCTATTAATCCGCTGTAATTGTTTATTCCGGAAGCAATACCCAAGTAAACTGATGGAATTGGGTCGGGCAGGAGTATCCGGTACACTTCCTGTGCTGACACAATTTGAGCAGCAACGATAAGCATGAGAGAGGCAATGCAAACAGTAAAGGCATTGCGAAGTCCTTTTAAGTTTTTGCTGACTTTGATTCTAATCAGTTGATTTTGCATGTTGTTTCTGGTATTAGTGAATGGGTTGATGCAAAAATAAAATATTATTCAAACCGGTGGAATTAAATCTCGGATTTTGAATTAGCAATTCCATTACTCCAATAAATCAAAGTCCAAAGCCAAAAAATCAAAGCCCAAAATCCAAATTCCATTCAAATTCAAAATAGATGTCAATTGGATTTCGAATCTTAAATCTGGAATTTTGAATTAGCAATTCCATTACTCCATCACTCCATCACTCCATTTGTCCAAATCAATCAACCATTTGACCATTTGACTAATCAACCAAATAACCATTCACCCACTGCATCACAACACTACAGTATAACTGCATCACAAAATGGCCGGAAACTTAAACAATAGGCGTATATTTGTGTTTGTTTAACAAACAATCATATTGATTATGCCTCATTATCACACCCTCGGACAAATACCCCGTAAGCGGCATACCCAGTTTCGCAAACCCGATGGAGGGCTTTATTCTGAGCAACTTGTTTCTACCGAAGGATTCTCCGATGTATGCTCACTGACTTATCATGTTTATGAGCCTACCAGGGTTATTGGAATTGATGAGCCTTATTCAGTTGCACCTGAAATTGCGATTGAAAAGAATATGCAACACCGTAGTTACCAAGGGTTTAATGTAAAGCCTGGCGGTGATTACCTGCAAAGCCGTGTTCCAGTGTTGGTAAACAACGATGTTTATCTTTCGCTGGCGGCGCCTGTAAGCGGCACCGACAACTATTTCTTTAAGAACTCAATGGCCGACGAGATTATATTCATTCATGAAGGCGAAGGCGTTCTGAAAAGTATGTATGGCCAAATCCCGTTTGCTTATGGCGACCAAATCGTGATCCCCCGAGGAACCATTTACCAGTTAGAGTTCAAAGATGAAAACAACCGCTTATTTATTGTTGAATCTTTCAGTCCTTTAAGATTTCCTAAACGTTATCTGAACCACAACAGACAATTGCTTGAGCATTCGCCTTTCTGCGAACGCGACATTCGTAAACCACAGAATCTTGAAACTTTCGACCAGAAAGGCGATTTCAAGGTGCTTATAAAAAAGCAGGATATGATTTTTCCCTATCACCTTGAATCGCATCCGTTTGATGTGATTGGCTGGGATGGATATTTGTTTCCTTATGCACTTTCAGTTCATGATTTTGAACCCATCACGGGGCGGGTGCATCAGCCGCCTCCGGTTCACCAGGTTTTTGAAACCAAAACTTTTGTAGTCTGCAACTTTGTTCCCCGTCTCTACGATTATCATCCACTCGGTATCCCGGTTCCATACAATCACAGCAATATTGATTCTGATGAGGTGTTGTATTATGTGGATGGCGATTTTATGAGCCGCAAGCATGTAACCCGTGGACAGATCACTTTGCATCCTATGGGCATCCCACACGGGCCGCATCCCGGAACCGTTGAGAAAAGCCTGGGTGCAAAAGAAACCAAAGAACTCGCGCTGATGGTTGATACCTTCCGCCCGCTGAAAATCACAAAACAGGCCATGGAGATTGAGGAGAAGGAGTACTTTTTGTCGTGGCTGGAATAGAAAGTTCAAAGTTCAAAGTTCAAATGTTCAAAGTTCAAAGCCCCAAGCCCCAAGTTCCAAATTGAAAATTCAAAGCTCAACGAATCAACGAATTACCAATTAACCAAGTAACTATTCAACCAATCAACCAATTAACCATTCACTACTCCATCACTCCATTACTCCATCACTCCATTACTCCATTACTCCATCACTCCACTACTGTATTACAGTATCACTGCATCACCGCTTCACAAAATCGTAAATCGTAAATCCAAAATCGAAAATACAAATGGCTGATCAAAAAGACTTCCTCCCTATCAATGGTACTGATTATGTTGAATTTTATGTGGGCAATGCTAAACAGGCAGCTCACTTTTATCAAACAGCTTTTGGCTTTCAACCCTTGGCTTATGCCGGATTGGAAACCGGGTTGAAAGACCGCACTTCCTTCGTTCTGCAACAGGGAAAGATCCGATTTGTGTTAACATCAGCGCTTGATCCGAAATCGCCCATCAGTGATCATGTAAAACTTCATGGCGATGGTGTGAAAGTAGTAGCGTTATGGGTTGATGATGCAACAAAATCATACCATGAAACTACGAGCCGTGGCGCTGTATCGTACATGGAACCAGCGGTTCAGAAAGATGAGCAGGGTGAAGTTATTGTTTCCGGCATAAAAACCTACGGCGAAACGGTTCATGTTTTTGTTGAACGCAAAAATTACAAAGGAATCTTTTTGCCAGGGTATATTGCCTGGAACCCAAATTATAAGCCCGCTGATGTTGGCCTGCAATATGTTGACCACATGGTAGGCAATGTAGGTTGGGGTGAAATGAATAAATGGGTTGATTTTTATGCCAAGGTGATGGGTTTCTCACAACTTGTTTCCTTCGACGATAAAGACATCAGCACCGAATACACCGCATTGATGAGCAAGGTGATGAGCAATGGCAATGGCCGCATCAAATTCCCGATCAACGAACCTGCCGAAGGCCGCAAGAAATCCCAGATCGAAGAATACATTGATTTTTACAAAGGGCCAGGGGTTCAGCATGTGGCCATGGCAACCGATGATATAATTGCTACTGTGAGTGAGCTTCAAAAACGTGGTGTTGATTTCCTTACCGTTCCGGGATCATATTACGATACCGTTAGTGATCGTGTGGGTGAAATTGACGAGCAACTGTCCTCATTGAGTAAACTCGGCATTTTGATTGACCGCGACGATGAAGGCTATCTTTTGCAGATTTTTACAAAACCTGTCCAGGACCGCCCGACCGTATTCTATGAAATTATCCAGCGCAAAGGCGCCAAATCATTCGGAAAAGGAAATTTCAAAGCCTTGTTTGAATCAATTGAGCGGGAACAGGAACGCAGAGGAACCCTTTAAGATTCAAGATTTTAGATTTATGATTTACGATTGTTAAATTACGAATTTTGAATTTTGAATTACGAATTACGAATGAAGAATGAAACTTACTAAACCTCTAAACCCCAAAACCCACTAAACACCTTAACACTTAAACACCTAAACACCTAAACACTCTAAACCTCTAAACTTCTAAACAGTCTAAACCCTCTAAACGCCTCAACTCCTCAAAACCCATAAAAAATGTCCGCAAAAAATTCCTGGATCAAAACCAAACCCGACGACGATTTCTCCCTGAACAACATCCCTTTTGGAATTGCCCAAAATTCAGATAAGGAAACCTTTGTTGCCACACGGATCGGTAATACCGTCATCAGCCTGGCTGCGATGAGCGGTTGGGGCTGCTTTGGAGAAGAGTTGCAAGGCAAACAACGTGTTTTTGAGAACCGCCACCTGAACGATTTCATCGCACTTGGCAAAAACCAAACTACAGCCATCAGGAACACTATCATAGATTTGTTTTCGGAAAATGATGATTCTTTGAAGGCTTTCATGGAACAACCCGGCTTTATGTTTTATAATATTAAGGAAGTGACCATGCTCATGCCCGTCAGGGTGGGCGATTACACCGATTTTTATTCCAGCAAAGAGCACGCTACCAATGTGGGCATCATGTTTCGCGACCCGGAAAACGCTTTGCTGCCAAACTGGAAACATATCCCGGTTGGTTATCATGGCAGGGCCAGTTCCATTGTGGTTTCCGGAACGCCGATTCACCGCCCAAAGGGCCAAACCAAGCCCGATGATGTGGAGAAGCCTGTTTTCGGGCCAACCCGCCTCCTGGACTTTGAACTTGAAATGGCATTTATTACAGGCCGGAACACCAGGCTTGGAGAAAACATCCCGGTTGAAAATGCTGAGGATTATATTTTTGGACTGGTGATCTTTAACGACTTATCAGCGCGCGACATCCAGAAATGGGAATACGTACCGCTCGGGCCGTTTTTGTCTAAAAGTTTTGGTTCAGTAATCTCGCCCTGGGTAGTTACCCTTGATGCGCTTGAGCCTTTCCGAACCGCCGGCCCTAAACAGGAACCTGAAGTTTTACCTTACCTGCAATTCAACGGCAATAAAAGTTTCGACATCAACCTTGAAGTGCTTATACAACCTGAAAACCAGGAAGCAACCACAGTTTGCCGTTCGAACACAAAGTACTTATACTGGAACATGAGCCAGCAACTGGCGCACCAGACCGTGAACGGTTGCAATATCAATATTGGCGATATGTACGCTTCGGGAACCATCAGCGGCCCGGATGCAGGTTCATTTGGCTCCTTGCTAGAAATTACATGGAAAGGCACAAAACCCATTGAGCTTCCGGCTGGGATCACACGAAAATTTATTGAAGACCATGATACAGTGATTATGCATGCTTTTGCCGAAAAAGACGGACTCAGGGTTGGATTTGGCGAGTCAGTCACAAAGATTTTACCGGCATTGTAAGGGTTAAATGGATTTATATTACAATTAATGTTTACTTCGAAAATCAAAAATCCCTGTCCGCCCAATTTTTGCCAATGCACTGGCAGGCGGGGTTATTCCTTGTTTTTAATTCTGGCTTTATGAAAACAATCATCCCATCCGATATATCGGTTACTGAACTTCATCAGCTAATGCTTGGCGCCATAGCACCCCGTCCGATAGCCCTTGCCAGTACAATAGACCGGGAAGGAAAACCAAATTTATCTCCGTTTAGTTTTTATAACGCTTTTGGTGTGAACCCCACCACCCTGATTTTTTCGCCTTCACGCCGTGGCCGCGATAACACGGTAAAAAACACCTACGAAAATGTGAAAGAAGTTCCCGAAGTGGTTATCAACGCGGTTACTTACGGCATGGTGCAGCAAGTCAGCCTGGCAAGTACTGAATACCCCAGAGGTGTAAATGAGTTTGAAAAATCGGGTCTGAGCCCGTTGGCTTCTGAAATAGTAAAACCTTTCAGGGTAAAGGAATCGCCTGTACAGTTTGAATGTAAAGTAAGGCAGGTGATAGA
Organism: Bacteroidales bacterium; assembly: GCA_014860575.1. Taxonomy (NCBI): domain Bacteria; kingdom Pseudomonadati; phylum Bacteroidota; class Bacteroidia; order Bacteroidales; species Bacteroidales bacterium. The sequence goes on along the minus strand of JACZJK010000057.1, from coordinate 25,013 downwards.
AACCGGTGATCAGGGTGGCGCTGCAAATCTTGTAATTTGTGAAATCCTGCTCATTCATGTTCATCCCGATGTTTTAAATGCACAAGGCAAAATTGACACCCGGAAAATGGATTTAGTAGGCCGCATGGGTGCTGATTTTTATGTGCGGGCTGCAGGCGATGCTTTGTTTGAAGTTGAAAAACCATTGGCACGCCTTGGAATCGGTGTTGATAATCTTCCGGATAAAATCCGCCTGAGCACGATGCTTACCGGCAATGACCTGGGCCGGTTGGGAAATCTTGAAAGTTTGCCCACATCTGATGAAATTGAAGCCTCCCGGCGAAATCCTTATGTATCGTGTATTATTAGCGAAAACAAGAATAATGAACTTGCACAGAGTGAAAGCTTGCATCGCCTGGCGCAGCAATGGATTGAAGCAGGAAAGTATAAAGAAGCTTTGAGTATGCTTATGCTAACTGTGAAGCAATAAAACTGTGTTTTACGTTATCCGGCCTATAGTATTGGCTTTGTATAGCTATGCCGAAGTATTGAATTGCAAATACAATTATGTTCCAAGCGGCAATGCAATTGCCGCTTAGCCAATGGAAAAGATGCCCTTACACTTTTAATGCTTTAACGTCGCTAATTCAACCAACGGAATTCAGGTTCAAATCTTACCATATGACGCCGCAAGAAAAGCAGAACTTCACCTCAAACTTTTCTTTTCTTAATAAATGACTATTTTTGTCGCATTAAAACGATAAGTTCCTGCATGCCTTATATGGCCTCATCAGTATATGCCAACCGTGCCTCTCATTATTCCAGCAACCCAATTGAGTATTTTCTTGAAAAGTACCTCTTATAATCATTCATAAAAATTTATTGAAATGAGAAAATTTAACCTTGTTCTAATTCTTGCCGGCTTGTTACTGGCCGCCTGCACACAGCAAACTCCTATGGAAAATCCGTTTTTATCTGATTACAACACACCTTTCGATGTTCCTCCTTTTCACCTGATTGAAGAGGTTCATTATCTTCCGGCATTCCAGGAAGGAATGGCCCAGGAAAAAGCTGAGATTGATGCCATCATCAGCAATACAGCCGAACCTGATTTTGAGAATACTATTGTTGCCTTCGACAACGCCGGCGAATTGCTCAGGAAAGTGGGCGGAGTGTTTTATCGCCTTAATGGTGCGAACACAAATCCGAACATGCAGGCGATTGCCAGGGAAATTACGCCTTTGACCTCCGCTCATAATAATGAGATCAGGTTGAACCAGGACTTGTTTGAGAAAGTTAAAATTGTGTATGAAAAGCGTGAAAGTTTGAACCTCGATCCTGAACAGATGCGTGTGGTTGAAAAAGTTTACCAGGATTTTGCACGCAACGGAGCAGCCCTGCCTGAAGATCAACGTAACAGGCTCAAGGAAATCAACGAGCGCTTATCCATGATCTCATTGCAACTTGGCGAGAATGTGCTTGCCGAAACCAACAATTTTCAGCTAATCATTGAAAATGCTGAGGACCTTGCCGGCCTCAGTGATGAAATCATTGCCGGAGCTGCAACTGAAGCAAAACGTGTGAATATGGAAGGAAAATGGGTTTTCACACTTCAGAAACCAAGCTGGATTCCTTTTCTTCAGTATGCTCAGCGCCGCGATTTGCGCGAGAAACTTTACCGTGGCTATTTTATGCGTGGCGATAACGACAATGAGTTTGATAACAAGGCATTGTTTGCCGAACTTCTGAAACTGCGCGATGAGCGTTCGAAACTCCTGGGTTTTGAAAATTTCGCTGCATTTGCAACTGATGTAAATATGGCCCAAAGCCCTGAAAATGTTGTTAATTTCCTCCATCAGGTTTGGGAACCGGCCCTGAAGATCGCCAAAAATGAACGCGACGAAATGCAGGAGATTGTTAACCGTGAAGGTGGTGATTTTGAGCTTGCTTCATGGGATTGGTGGTATTATGCAGAAAAGCTGAGAAAAGAAAAATATGACCTTGATGAAGAGGAGTTAAAACCCTATTTCACAAAGGATAATGTAAGGAATGGCGTTTTTTATCTCTGCGAACAACTCTATGGCCTTACTTTCAAACAGCATTTTGATTTGCCCGTTTACCACGAAGAAGTTGAAGTGTATGAAGTATTTGATCATGACGGTTCGCACCTTGGATTGCTTTATATGGATTACCATCCCCGTCCGGGCAAGCGCGCCGGAGCATGGTGTGGAACTTTCAGGAGCGGTTCGTACGAAAACGCTGAAAAAGTTTATCCCATTGTTACGATTGTCACCAACTTTGCCCGTCCGGTTGGCGATAATCCGGCCATGTGGAGTTGGGATGAGGTGACCACTTATTTCCATGAATTCGGCCACGGATTGCATAACCTTTTTGCCGATGGCCATTACCGCCGCACCAGCCGTGATGTTCCCCGCGATTTCGTGGAATTGCCTTCCCAGGTCCTCGAAAACTGGGCAGGCGAACCCGAAATGCTGAAAATTTATGCCCTTCATTATGAAACCGGCGAACCCATGCCCGACGAACTGATTGCCAAACTCAAAAAAAGCACTCACTTCAACCAGGGTTTTACAACTGTTGAGTACGTTTCAGCGGCACTGTTGGATATGGAATACCATACCATGGATGTGAGCGGCGATCTTGATATTCGCGCCATTGAGCAAGCCTCAATGGAAAAAATCGGATTGATTGATGAAATTATCCCACGCTATCGCACCACATATTTCAATCATGTTTTCGGAACCGGCTATGCTGCGGGCTACTATGTTTACTTATGGGCTGGCGTGCTTGATGCCGATGCTTACGATGCCTTCAGGGAAAGTGGTGATTTATTCAACCGTGAGCTTGCCGATAAATTCAGAAAATACATCCTGGCCGAAAACGCCCTAGGCGAGGGAATGGAGCAATACGTAAAATTCAGGGGCAAAGAACCTTCAATTGAACCACTGCTCAAACAGCGGGGATTGAACTAAGCATGGTTCTGAATTTACTTGCGACTCAAAAACTGAATGACTTGCCCGGGAGATTTTCTCCTTGCATAAAGATGTAAAAAGTTAAATCATGATAGAATATTTCGATGAGCTCATTACCCGTTGGCTGTTAAATTCGGCCTTGTCAGAAAGCATGGCGCTCAAAATCAGCGATCTGATTGTATTTGGGTGCATATTGCTGGTGGGAGTCTTGCTTTATTTCCTGCTTAAGTATATTGCACTGAGGGTGATTAAGGTAGTGGCCAGAACAACCTCCAGCAAATGGGATGATATACTGATCGAGCAAAAATTTTTCCAGCGCCTCATTCTATTTATTCCTGCCATGATGATTTACAATGTCGGGCCGGATACAGTGACCGATATCGAAGGTTTGAGCCGTTTTGTACAGGTTTCTTTGCAGGTTTATATGGTTTTTGTTCTTACTGCAGTAATAAGCGCTTTCCTTAACGCGGTGCATGTAATCTACCAGCATTACGATATCGCCAAAGTGAAGCCAATAAAAGGTTACCTGCAGGTGGTAAAGATAGTCATGTATATTATCGTTGCAGTGCTGATTGTTTCTATGCTTGTAGGAACTTCTCCCTGGCCAATTCTTACCGGCATGGGCGCTATTTCTGCGATCCTTCTCCTGATATTCAAAGACACAATCCTGGGCCTTGTCGGGAGCATACAGCTTTCGGCGCTTGATATGGTTCGACCCGGCGACTGGATTGAAATGCCCAAGTTCAATGCTGATGGTGCGGTAATTGAAATGAACCTTACAACAGTGCAGGTTCGCAACTGGGACATGACCATCACAAATATTCCAACCTATGCCCTCATCAGCGAATCTTTCAGGAATTGGCGCGGGATGGAAGAATCGGGCGGGCGCCGGATCAAACGTTCCATACAGATCAATATGAACAGCGTGAAGTTCTGCACCCCGGAAATGCTTGAAAGGTTCCGAAAAATTCATCGGCTCACTGATTATATTGACCGTAAAGAGAAAGAACTGCGGGAACACAATTCCAGTCAGAATATTGATAGTTCGGTGATGGTGAACGGTCGCCGCCAGACCAACCTGGGTGTTTTCAGGGCTTATGCCAAGGAGTACCTCAAACACCATCCAAAGGTGAACACTGACATGACCATGCTGGTGAGGCAGTTGCAGCCCACGCAAGCCGGCATACCCATTGAAATTTATGTTTTCAGCTCCGATAAAGCCTGGGCGAATTATGAAGATATCCAGTCCGACATTTTTGACCACCTCCTGGCAGTTATCCCACAGTTCGAACTGGAAGTTTTCCAGGAGCCTACCGGAGCGGATTTTAGGAAACTGGCGGGGAAAGAATGATAATGTAGTTATTGACTAATCACCAATAACCATTCACTTTCCAAATTCCTCTTTGTAATATTTCCAGGGCGCCACCAGGAATCCATAATTCCTGTGCTGGTGAGGTCTGTGATGTTCAAGGTGGGCCTTGATGGTGGCATTCAGGTATCGGTTCCTTAAACCGGACAACATTTTCAACCGCTGATGAACCAGCACATCATGGAAAATGAAGTAAGCCAGTCCGTAAAGCGCAATGCCCAGTCCGATGTAGAAACGGTAATCAAATCCGTTTGAAACCCCCAGTATGATCAGGATGATACTTGGAATGGCGAACATAAAAGCAAACAAATCATTGAATTCCCATTTACGGCCATCGCGGATGTGGTGGTCCTTGTGCAGCGACCACAAAAAACCGTGCATAATGTACTTATGGCTGAACCAGGCCCAGAATTCCATAAAGAAAAAGGCAGCCAGAACAAGAAGTGTTGCAATATACCAATTCATAGTTTTTTATCTTTCTAATAATATTATAACGAGGTTAATCTCAATTTGTTTGAATCATTTGTAACCAAACAGCATAGCACTAAAACCGGTTTATTTTCCTGACAGCTCAATCATCTTTTCCAGTGCGATCCTGAACCAAACTGTATAGTCTTCCGGGTTCTTCAGCACGTCGATCAGCAATGCATCCATATTTATCCATTTCCATGAATCCACTTCGGCGGGGTTTATCACCGGTTTGTGGTCGTATGATCCAAAAAATACATGATCGAATTCGTGTTCGGTAAGGCCATTATCAAATGTGGCTTTGTAAATGAATGAGAACTTCCATTTAAGATCGCAATCAAGTCCCATTTCTTCCATCAGGCGCCTGCGAGCGGCATCTATGGTTTCTTCACCGGGCCGCGGATGGCTGCAACAGGTGTTGGTCCACAAACCTGGTGAATGATATTTGTGCAAAGCACGGCGCTGTAATAGCAGTTCACCTTTTTTATTGAACACAAAAACCGAGAAAGCCCTGTGCAACAAAGCCAGTTCATGGGCTTTGATTTTTTCTTCCGAACCTATCGGATTGTCATTTATATCAACGAGAATAACTTGTTCCATATTTATATTTTCTTTCCGTCTGAAAACTTTTTTATTTATTATATTTTGTCATTTTGAGTGGAGCGAAGAATCTGATTTACAGCTAGAAATAGATCCTTCACTTCGTTCAGGATGACAAGATTTGGCCTTTAGAGACAAATTCGGTCTTAATTCAGCAACCCGGTTTTATACTTTGCAAGCGAGGTCACAAGCAACCAGTATTTATTTTGGTCGCTGATACGAACCCTTTCGTTCAAAACGCGTTTTGCCGGTAAACGTTTGATCTTTTTCAGCAAGGCGTAAAAGTAAACATAAGCCACATACACCCCAAACTTTGCACCTTCAGGCAACTGCTTGATTCCGGCTAGTGCTTCGTCGAAATCTTTCTGAATATCGTCTTCTATCTTCTTTTTCTCGGTTTCATCAAACTTATCCATATTCACACCAGGGAAATAGGTTCGACCCAAACCATAATGATCAGCTTTGAGATCGCGGAGAAAATTGATTTTCTGAAAAGCTGATCCCAGGCGCATAGCACGTGGCTTTAATTCCTGAAATTTCTCGTTATTGCCTTCGCAGAAAACACGCAAACACATCAAACCCACCACATCGGCCGAGCCAAAGATATATTCCTTGTATTCATCGGCAGTATCGTAAACTTTTTTCGTGAGATCCATCTCCATGCTTCTGAGAAAGAGCTCAATCAGCACCCGATCAATTTTATATTTATTCACCGTTGCCTGGAAATTATTCAAAATTGGGTTCAGACTGATTCCTTCCTCAATGGCCTGGTAAGTGTCTTCAGAAAAGCGTTTGAGCAATTTTGCTTTATCGAACCCATGAAAAGAATCCACGATCTCGTCGGCAAAGCGCACAAACCCATAAATTGCATAGATTGGGTCGTGAAACTTCTTGCTAAAGAACTTAATACCAAGCGAGAAAGACGTACTATAAGTAGTAGTTGTCATCTTGCTCGACTCGCGTGAAATCATATCGAAAAGCTCTTTCATCGTGTTAAATTCAAAGTTCAAAGTTCCAAGTTCAAAGTCTCAAGTTCCAAGCCCCAAGTTCCAAGCCCCAAGTCCCAAATCCCAAGTTCCAAAATCCAAGTCCCAAGTTCCAAGCTCCAAGCTACCGTATCAATGATTTGCTGAATACCAGTTAGTTAAATCGGTCAATCCCCCTAACCCCCTTCTCCAAGGGGGATGAGCTCTTCGCAAACTTAGTCACAATAATCCATCACTCCACTACTCCATCACTATATTGACCCATACCAACTAACTAATTAACCATTCACCACTCCATTTCCACTAATTAACCAAACATCAAAGCCCAAAATCCAAAGTTCAAAACCCAAATTCCAGAATTTCAAATATAAAATTGATGTCATTTGTAGATTTATGAATCTTAAATCTGGAATTTTGAATTAAGAATTCCATCACTCCATCACTCCATTACTCCAATACCCCCTCATCGCAAACTACCTCGCCCACTGCATCACAGCATCACATTTTTAAGAATCTCCTCCGCCGCAATCCTTCCCGACATGATGGCTGGGGGAACACCGGGGCCAGGAACGGTTAACTGTCCGCTAAAATACAGGTTTTTTAATTTCCGGCTTTTCATCCTGGGTTTTAAAAATGCTGTTTGCATCAGCGTATTTGCCAGTCCATAGGCATTGCCTTTGTATGCATGGTAATCGCAGATAAAATCATTGTGTGCATAAGAGCGCTTATAAATCACATGTTCGTGGATTTTCTGTCCACTGATATCTTCAAGTCGTTTCATTACTATGTTAAAATAGTGTTCCCGTATTGCTTCTGTATCTTCCAATCCGGTTGCCACAGGGATGAGCACCATCAGGTTCTCCTGGCCTGCGGCGGCAACACTGGGGTCGGTCTTTGAGGTCGCACTTACATAAAGCGCCGGGTCGCTGGGCCAGCGAGGCTTGCCATAAATCTCAGCTGCATGTATGTCGAAGTTGGTATCAAACAGCAAAGTGTGATGCAGGAAACCTTCCAGCTTCTTATCAAGGCCAATATAAAAAATCAGAGAACTCGGAGACATAACCCGTTTAGCCCAGTATGATTTGGAATACATGCGGTATTTTTCGGGAAGCAGGTTTTGTTCTATATAATGATAATCTCCTGCGCCAATGACATAATCGGCTTCAAAGCGTCCCTTTTTTGTTATAACGGCGTTAATTACTCCATCTTTGATTTCGAGTTCTTTGGCTTCGGTTTCAAAGTGGAATGTAGCACCCATTTCAACAGCCAGTTTGTGCATCGCATCAACCAACTCGTACATTCCTCCCATGGGATACCATGTTCCCATCTTGAGATCTCCATAATTCATCAGGCTGTATAATGCGGGTGTGGTGTCGCCGGTGCCGCCCAGAAAGAGGATAGGGAATTCGAGCAGCCTGTGAATCCGCGGGTTTTTAAAATAGCGTGCTACATGGCTGTGAAAGGATCGGAACAAATGCATGGCAAACAAGTGTTTGAGCAATCTCCATTGTGCAAATTCCTTTATGGAGAGTGAAGGTTTGGTGGCAAACTGATTGATGCCGATGGTATATTTTCTCTCAGCTTCGATAAGAAATTTTTGCAGTTTTCTTCCGGCTCCTGGCTCCAAGCGTTCGAACAATGCAATTGTTTCTTCCACATCTGAGGGAATTTCAACAAAGTCATCCTTACCAAAGTAAACCCTGTAAGACGGGTCCAGGCGCTTGAGCTCAAAATAATCGCTGGTTTTCCGATCAAAAGCCGAGAAAAAATTGTCCATAACATCAGGCATCCAATACCAGCTTGGTCCCATATCGAACGTGAAACCTTTGGCTTCGAACTTACGTGCCCGCCCGCCTGGCATTGAGTTTTTCTCTAACACACTCACTTCAAAGCCTGCGCGGGCAAGAAAAGCTGCTGCCGAAAGTCCGGAAAATCCTGCGCCAATGATTACTGCATGTTTGTTCATGATGGGTTATACATGTTTGATAAAAATCGTTTTTTTAATACTCCATAAACACTAATGAAGATATTTTGTTTGAGTGAATAGAGCTAAGAGTTGAACACATTCTGACTCATAAATGTTTTACGAGTGCTTCCTAATTTTGAGGGTGACTGAATTTTCCAACATGCTAACTCAAATTGTTACGAATGTACGATTAATATTTAAAGTGCCGCCTTTGCGAAGCACTTCAGAATCTTCTCACTAGCATTCGACAAAATTATTTCTTTTTGATCGCAAGCTTTCTGCTCATCCGTTGTCAAACAAAGACCTTTTTTTATGTGTTAATTCATTGGGAGGTTTATATACAGGTTGCATTTTTCATGGCTAACCTATATTACAAATTGCCAGCCTGCTCTTAAATGAGTGTTAATGACTAACTTTGCGCCCGGTTTTTAAATAGGGACTTTTTCAATAAAATAGATGGATAAAATACTTAAAAGAATTCTTCTTATTCTGCTTGTAGTGCTTGTTTTGCTCTTCCTTCTGGGACGCCGGCTCGATTGGTTCAATTTCGATAAGAAGGCAACTTCAGTTGAATCAGTTGCTCCTTCAGGGCTTCCGGTAAAGGCTTTGATTGTAAATCCGGCTGATCTCGACAACCGTATTTTTACCAGCGGTACAGTACTGCCCGATGAATCGGTTGAGCTTTCAAGTGAAGCTTCCGGAAAGATTACAGCAATTTATTTTAAGGAAGGGGAGAGGGTTCGCAAAGGCGACCTTTTACTTACCATCAATGATGCCGACATGCAAGCCCAATTGCAACGGTTCAAATACCAGGAAGCGCTGCTGGAAGAGCGTGAATTCCGCCAGCGAATGCTATTGGAGAAAGAAGCCGTAAGCCAGGAAGTGTATGACAGGGCGCTGGCTGACCTGAATACCAATCAGGCAGAAATGCTGATGGTTGAAGCACAAATTGCCAAAACCCAGATAAAAGCTCCTTTTGATGGAATTATCGGCTTGAGGATGGTGAGCGAAGGAAGTTATATCAGCCCTGGAACCCGCATTGCTTCGTTGGTGAAAATGCAACCTGTAAAAATTGAATTTTCAATTCCTGAGCGTTACGCCTCTGAAGTAAAGCCCGGCAACCCAATTAGTTTTTCCTTCGGAAATGCAAGCAAACAATATGAAGCCAAAGTTTATGCTGTGGAGCCAATCATTGATCAGGCTACACGCACACTGCGACTCAGGGCGTTGTATTCAAATCCTGGACTCGATGTGATTCCCGGCTCCTTTGCTACGGTTGAGCTTGTGCTCAACACTTATTACGAAGCGGTTACCATTCCTACTGAAGCGCTGGTTCCTATGTTGGGAACACAACTTGTTTATCTTTATAAGAATGGCATTGCTGAACCCATGGAAGTAGAAACCGGAATACGCACCAGTGATTTAATCCAGATCACTTCAGGTCTGAACCCGGGAGACACAATCATTACAACTGGAATTCTTCAGTTAAGAAAAGGAATGCCAGTTACGCTAAGCGAAATAAATTAAGGTGTTGTCAGGAGCCGGTCACATAACTGAAACTGGGATCTATGCCCACATCTTACTTTCTAAATCGTAATTCGTAAATCTGAATTCGTAAATCTGAAATCGTCAATCCACAATCCTAATTTATCCCATGGGCCTTTCATCACTCAGCATACAACGTCCGGTTTTAGCAACGGTAATGTCAATTGTCATTATCATTTTTGGTCTCATTGGGTTGAACTTCCTTGGCGTCCGTGAGTATCCCAGCGTTGATCCTCCGATTATCAATGTGAGCACCAATTATGTGGGCGCCAATGCCGACATCATCGAATCGCAGATTACCGAACCGCTCGAAGAATCCATTAACGGGATTGCGGGCATACGCACCCTTACATCCACAAGCCGCGATGGGCGTAGCGGAATACGCGTTGAATTTGACCTTGGTGTTGATCTTGAAGCTGCTGCCAACGATGTGCGCGACCGCGTTGCAAGGTCATTGTTTCGCTTACCAGCTGATGCTGATCCACCCGTGGTTTCAAAATCGGATGCTGATGGCAGCCCGATCATTTTCCTGAATATTGCAAGCGAATCACGCTCACTACTTGAATTGACAGATATAGCCGACCGGATTTTCAAGGAACGCTTTCAAACCATTCCGGGTGTCAGCCAGGTTGGTATCTGGGGCGCCAAGCGCTACTCCATGCGCTTATATATGGATCCTTTGAAACTTGCCGCTTATGGACTTACGCCTCTTGATGTCCGCACCGCATTGCTCCGTGAAAATGTTGAGCTGCCATCAGGTCGCATCGAAGGCAATGCAACGGAACTCACGGTTCGCACCTTGAGCCGCCTTGAAACGCCAGAGGAATTTGGCAATCTTATCATCAAAGAAGATAACAACGCAGTAATCCGTTTCAGGGATTTGGGTGTTGCTGAGTTGGGTCCGGAAAATGAACGCACATTGCTTCGCCGCGATGGGGTTCCTATGGTAGGAAACGCTATTACACCTCAACCTGGTTCGAACCATATTGAAATTGCCGATGAGTTTTACCACAGGCTTGAGCAAATAAGAAAAGATCTTCCGGCAGATATCAAAACCGCTATCGGGTTCGATACCACAGAGTACATCCGCAACTCTATCAAAGAAGTGCAGCAATCAATTTTTATTGCCTTTTTCCTGGTTGTACTCATCATTTTCTTTTTCCTCCGCGACTGGCGTACCACCATCATTCCGGTAATCGTAATTCCCATTAGCCTCATAGGCTCCTTTTTCATCATGTATCTTGCAGGGTTCACAATCAATGTGCTTACGCTGCTTGGCATTGTGCTTGCCATAGGCCTGGTGGTTGACGATGCTATTGTGGTGCTGGAAAACATTTACACAAAAATCGAAGCAGGATTATCGCCGGTTGAAGCCGGTATACGGGGTTCGGCAGAAATATTTTTTGCCGTTATTGCCACTACAATAGCGCTGGCGGCTGTGTTTTTGCCTGTCATATTTTTAGAAGGGATTACCGGTCGCCTGTTCCGCGAATTTGGCATAGTGCTTGCCGGTTCCGTCATCATTTCAAGCTTTGTTGCACTCACGCTCACGCCAATGCTTTCAACACGCATCCTGAAAAAACGTGAAAAGCATAACTGGCTTTATAATAAAACTGAACCTTTCTTTAATAATCTTACCGGCTGGTATCGCGACTCGCTTAATGCTTTTATGAACCATCGCTGGATAGCATTTGTGATCATCATCATTTCTATTTTAATGATCGTGGGCTTTGGTTCTTTGCTGCCTTCTGAACTCGCCCCGCTTGAAGACCGCTCCGGCCTCAGAATAGTGGCCACCGCACCCGAGGGCGTTTCCTATGAGTATATGGATAGCTATATGAATGAACTGGTTGAGCTTGTGGAGAATGATGTGCCTGAAATTGACGCCTTGATTTCAATTACAAGTCCTGGTTTTGGTGCAGCAAGTTCTGTTAATTCCGGGTTTATTAGAACGCGCCTGGTTGACCCTTCGCAACGTACAAGATCACAACAGGAGATTGCAGCGGCTATTTCAAGCCATGTGCGTGAGCTTTCAGCTGCAAGGGTTTTTGTTGCACAGGATCAGTCAATTGGCGGGCAAGGCGGTGGACTTCCCGTTCAATATGTGATTCAGGCTCCGAATTTTCAAGCGCTGAGAGACATTGTCCCGCTTTTTATGGAAGAAGTATATGCCAGTCCGAAGTTTCAGTTTGCCGATCTTAACCTTCGTTTCAATAAACCTGAAATCAGCGTAAGCATTGACCGCGATAAGGCGCGTAACCTGGGTGTTTCAGCAATGGATATTGCACAAACACTTTCACTGGCATTCAGCGGACAGCGGTTCGGGTTTTTTGTGATGAACGGCAAGCAATACCAGGTTATAGGTCAGATGAACCGTGAAAACCGCAACAAACCACTTGATCTGCAGTCGCTTTATGTCCGAAACAATCGTGGTGATATGATCCAGCTCGACAACCTGGTACAACTTCGTGAGGAAACCAATCCACCACAGTTGTTCCGGTATAACAGGTTTGTTTCTGCTACCGTATCAGCTAATCCGGTTGATGGGGTCACCATTGGCCAGGGAATATTGGAAATGGACCGTATAGCCGATGAAGTACTCGACGACCGTTTCAGCACAGCGCTTGCAGGGCCTTCAAAGGATTTTGCTGAAAGTTCATCAAGCCTGGTCTTTGCATTCGTATTTGCATTGATCCTGATTTACCTGGTACTCGCAGCTCAGTTTGAAAGTTTCCGCGATCCGCTGATCATAATGTTTACCGTGCCGCTGGCGCTAGCCGGTGCAATTCTCACAACTTGGTATTTAGCGAACACTATGAATATTTTCAGTCAGATTGGTATGATCATGCTCATAGGGTTGGTAGCAAAGAATGGTATTCTGATTGTTGAATTCGCCAATCAGCGCAAAGCACAAGGCCTGGACAAGCTTGAAGCAATCAAGGGAGCGGCGGTAGCAAGGTTCAGACCCATTTTGATGACCAGTTTATCAACTATACTGGGAGTAACACCTATTGCCCTTGCTTTAGGCGCCGGCGCTGAGAGCCGTACATCAATGGGAACTGCAATCATTGGTGGTTTATTATTTGCAACAATTCTCACATTGTATGTGATTCCTGCTATCTATTCATTTGTTTCTGAGAAAAGTAAAGATGTTTCGAATGTGGAAGCGGCGTGAGAAGAACCAAGAAACAAGACACAAGAAACAAGAAAGATTTACTTCATCACTCCAATACTCCATCACTCCACTAATTGACCAATTAACAATTCAACCAATTAACCACTCGACACCGCACCACCGCATCACAAAATAAAAAAACATGTTTTCCAAAATAAAATCAATTCTCACTTTAGTTTCCTTAATGCCGCTGCTGGGTTTTTCACAGGAATTGTTAACTCCAGATCAGGCCGTTGAGATTGCACTTGAAAACAATTATTCGATCCGAATTGCCCGAAAGCAGGCGGAAATTTCTTCAAACAATGTGACTTACGGTAATGCTGGTTTTTTACCTGCAATTGACCTAGGTGCTTCACAAAACAACAATATTCAAAATTCCCGTCAGGAATACCTTTCGGGTGAGATTAATGAAAGAGATAATGCTAAATCAAACTCTTTGAACCTGAATGCAGCCCTTAACTGGACCTTGTTCGACGGGCTGGCCATGTTTGCAAGCTACGAGAAACTGAAGGAATTTGAAGCAATGGGCGAATTGGCTGCACGGGCAATTATTGAGCAAACCATCGTCAGCGTGTTGTCGTCATACTATGACCTGGTTCGCCAGAAGCAGCGTTTGCAGGTGATTGGCAAATCTATTGCAATTTCAGAGGAAAGGATCAGGCTAGCTGATGAGAAATTCCAATTGGGCGCAGCTTCAAGGCTGGATATTTTGCAGGCCCAGGTAGATTATAATACGGATCGTTCTGATTTGTTGAATAGCGAGGAGCTCATGCGAACCTCAAAAATACGCCTCAACAACCTGATGGCGCGTGACATAAATTTTGATTTTGAAGTTGCTGCCGAGATTGACCAGGTTATCTTACCTGAATGGGCTGCCGTTCATGAAGCGGTGATGGCCAATAACACTTATCTACAGATGAGTTTTACCGACAATCGCATAGCTTCACTGGATTTACGCGAAATACAAGCCCTCCGCATGCCACGTCTCAATGCGAACCTGGGTTACAATTATGTCAGCGCCGAGTCAGAATCAGGTTTTATTAAGACCAACCGTACTTCTGGAATAAATTACGGGCTTTCAGTTGGATGGAATATTTTTAACGGGTTCAATCTGAACCGTCAGATAGAGAATGCACGGCTTATGCTCGAAAGTTCAGAAATTGAACTTCTTGAATTTCGTCACCAGCTTGAAGCCGACCTGATGGCAACATGGCTGAGCATGCAGAGCAAAATTCAGCTTGCAGATTTCGAAGCTGAAAACCTGGAAGTGGCCGATATGAACCTGGCCATTGCCATGGAACGTTTCCGCCTGGGTGAACTTTCAGGCTTTGAACTGCGCGAAGCCCAGAAAAACTATTTGGCGGCCGAGGGAAGGCTGATTACCGCCCGCTATCAGGCCAAGATCGTAGAAGTTGAGTTAAGGGAAATTAGTGGGGGGTTGCTGGAGTAAAAGTTGGAAGAAAAATAGATTTCAGCTATGAGTTTTGATTTTCAACCCATTGCTACAAATCCTTCATAATATTCCACACCCAAACCCCTCCGATAATAGCTAACAAAAACAGAAAATAAGGCCATTTCAGCCTGCGGCTCAGTAAAGGAAGAAAAGTTTCTTTTTTTCTGATCAGATCAATAGTCAGCCAGATAATAGCTGCTATGGCAGCAAGCGCAAACGGAATTGCTAATGGGTTCATCAGGAAAGCGCCCCAGAAATCTCCCTGAGATATAAGTATGCTTGCTTTCCCCATTCCGCATCCCGGACAAGGGATTCCGGTGATTGAACGGAACATGCAAAGCCCTTTGATCCCGCCAATTGACAAAAACTGCGGCAACAAATACAATGCATAACCACCGGTAATCAATACGATGGCAAGCAGGTTTCGGAAATAGAAATTCTGTAAAACCCTAAACGGCAACTTGCATGAATTTGTTGAAATTATATTCACGTGTAAGGCCCATGATCAGAAACCAGTCCACAAGGGTCCAGATGCCGAGGCCACCACAGGTCAACAGCTTTGCGATCCCAACACCGGTTTGATCCAGGAGAAAACGGTCAACACCAAAATGGCCGACAAGTATTGAAAGTACCAATAGTAACGTGGGATCTTTAAACTGCATGGTTTGGAGTCGAAAGAATTTGTCATCATCCATTTTTTCGAGGTAGTTGCGGATAATGGGCAAATGTTCGGGCTGAAACTTGCTGGCCTGGGTGGCGAAGAAGAGTTCAATTTTGTGTGGATCCATTGCTGATTGATTTTAAGATTTGATTATTAGTATCAATTAAAGCCGGGCTAATGTATAAATCTTTCTCCTCATGCAAGAGGTTCGCACAGAAAATAATTGTAAAATATTTACTTTTGCCATTCGAATAAAAAGTGAAAACAAAATTTTACTTCTATCCTTTGTAAATCCAATTAGAAATCTTAATTTTGCACCCCGTTTTTCAAGAGAAGTTTAAAGCTATAGATAACAAGGATATGTACCTTACAAAAGAAACAAAACAAGATTTTTTTAAAGAATACGGTAAATCGGAATTCGATACCGGTTCTCCTGAAGGCCAGGTTGCACTGTTCACACATAGGATCAAGCATCTTACTGAGCACCTAAAAGGAAACAGGAAAGACAAAGCTACTGAACGTGCATTGGTTCGCCTCGTTGGTAAAAGAAGGCGCTTGCTTGATTATCTTAAAGAAAAAGATATTACCCGGTACCGCGCTATTATCAAAAAGCTTGGTATCAGAAAATAGAAAGCATATTTAGCTGTTCAAGAAGGCAATTTCCTGATTGCCTTTTTTTATATTGTGAAAAATTGACATTGCTTTGGGCTGTGACCACGCAACACAGATTGATTTTTAGATGACATTATAACCAAACCCTATATGAACGTAATTACAAAAACCTTCGATCTTGGTGATGGAAGGACAATTAGCATTGAAACCGGCAAATTGGCCAAACAAGCCGATGGAGCCGTAGTAGTAAAAATGGGCAATACGATGCTCCTGGCCACGGTGGTTGCCAAAACTGAAGCAGCAGAAAATGTTGATTTTTTGCCCCTGACCGTTGATTATCGCGAGAAATACGCTTCCAGCGGAAGATTCCCCGGTGGTTTCTTCAAAAGAGAAGCACGCCCTTCGGATTACGAAGTGTTGATTTCACGCCTGATTGACCGGGCTATCCGCCCATTATTCCCTGATGATTATCATGCCGAAGTTCAATTGCTTATAACTCTGATTTCGAGCGACAACAATATCTTGCCCGATGCACTGGCAGGTCTTGCAGCCTCAGCTGCACTGGCAGTTTCAGATATTCCATTCAATGGGCCTATCTCGGAAGTACGTGTTGGACGCCTTAATGGCAAATTCATTGTTAACCCTGGTGTAAAAGACTTGCCGGAACTGGATATTGACATGATTGTTGCTGCCTCAGAGGACAACATCATGATGGTAGAGGGTGAGATGAAAGAAGTGGGTGAAGCTGACATGATCGAAGCTTTGAAAGTTGCCCATGATGCCATTAAGATTCAATGCCGGGTTCAGAAAGAATTGGCGGCTGAAGTTGAAAAGGCTAAGGTAAAGCGTGAGTATAGTCACGAAACCAACGATGAAGAACTTCGTGAAAAAATCAGGACCGCTGTTTACAAAAAGATTTATGAAGTTGCCAAACAAGGTATTGGAAAGAAAGAACGTAGTGAAGCTTTTAGTCTGATAAAATCAGAGTTCATTGAAACCTTGAGCGAAGAAGAACAGGCAGAAAAGGCCAACATGATTGGAAGGTATTATAAAGAGGCACACAAGGAAGCAGTCAGGAATGTTGTGCTGGATGAACGCATTCGCCTCGATGGCCGCAAACTGGATGAGATTCGACCAATATGGGGCGAAGTGGATTATCTGCCTGCAGTTCACGGTTCAGCCATATTTACACGCGGTGAAACCCAGGCGCTGGTTACTGTTACCCTGGGAACCAAACTGGATGAGCAGATGATTGATGGCGCTGTGATTGAAGAGAAGATCAATTTTATTTTGCATTATAATTTTCCGCCATTTTCAACTGGTGAAGTGAAACGAATGCTTGGAACCAGCCGCCGCGAAATCGGCCACGGAAACCTGGCGCACCGTGCTTTAAAAAGCATGATTCCTGCTTCCGATGAGAACCCTTACACCATCAGGATAGTTTCAGACATTCTGGAATCGAACGGCTCATCATCAATGGCTACAGTTTGCGGTGGCACACTTGCCTTGCTTGACGCCGGAATAAAAATGCGCCGCCCTGTTTCAGGAGTGGCCATGGGTTTGATTGCCGACACAAAATCAGGAAAATACGCCGTACTTTCAGATATTCTTGGCGATGAAGATCATTTGGGTGATATGGATTTCAAGGTTACCGGAACACGCAACGGTATCACTGCTTGCCAAATGGACATTAAAGTTGACGGCTTATCCTACAAGGTTTTGTCAGAAGCTTTGGATCAGGCCAAACTTGGACGCCTGCATATTCTTGACGAAATGGAAAAAGTGATTTCTTCGCCAAGAGAAGAATTCAAACCCTTTGTTCCCCGCATCGTTAAAATGACTATTCCACGTGAGTTTATTGGTGCAGTTATCGGACCGGGTGGCAAGATCATCCAGGAAATGCAACGCGAGACAGGCTCAACCATCGTGATCGAAGAAGTAGGTGAATTCGGAATCATTGATATTGTTTCCGCCGATCAGGATTCAATTGAGAAGGTGAAGAGACGCATCCGCCAAATCGTAGCTGTTCCCGAAATTGGTGAAGTTTACAAAGGAAAAGTTAAAAACATAACCACTTTTGGCGCTTTTGTCGAAATTATTCCCGGAAAAGATGGCTTGCTCCATATTTCTGAAATTGACTGGGCCCGAATCACAGATGTTGAAAGTGTATTGAAGGTTGGTGATGAAATTGAAGTGAAGCTGATTGACATTGACAGCAAAACAGGCAAACTCAAACTTTCCCGTAAGGTGTTGCTTCCCAGGCCTCCAAGGCAGGAACAATAAAAGATATTTCAGCTTTGTTGAAATATTTTCTCTTTTTTGAAACTTAATCCCCTTTGAGTTCGTACAGAATAAGCTAACAATTTGTCATAAACTATGAGGCAACTCAAAATCACCAAGCAGGTTACGAACCGCGAAACCGCTTCACTCGATAAATACTTACAGGAAATTGGAAAAGTTGATCTGATCACGGCCGACGAGGAAGTCGCCCTGGCGCAGCGCATCAAGCAAGGCGACCGTGCCGCACTTGAGAAACTTACCAAAGCCAATCTACGTTTTGTTGTATCTGTTTCAAAACAGTACCAGAACCAGGGCCTGAGCCTCCCCGACCTCATCAATGAAGGCAACCTCGGGCTCATAAAGGCGGCGCAACGTTTCGATGAAACCCGCGGGTTCAAATTTATTTCCTACGCTGTATGGTGGATACGTCAATCCATTCTTCAGGCTCTGGCGGAGCAATCACGTATTGTGCGTTTGCCATTAAACAAGATTGGCGCCATCAACAAGATCAACAAAGCATATGCGAAGCTTGAGCAGGTTTATGAACGCGAACCCAATGCCGAAGAAATTGCTGAAATGCTTGAAATTACTGAAAACGAGGTAAAAGACTCAATGCGTAATTCCGGTCGTCATGTATCAATGGACGCTCCTTTGATACAGGACGAAGACAACAATCTTTACGATGTGCTCCGCAGCGATGAAGTGACCACTCCTGAAACCGAATTGCTTTACGACAGTTTGCGCAAGGAGATTGACCGCGCCATTTCAACGCTTACCGGCCGCGAGTCGGATGTTGTGAAGCTTTACTTCGGGCTTAACGGCAGTCACCCGATGACGCTTGAAGAAATTGGCGAAAAGTTTGATCTGACCCGTGAACGCGTTCGCCAGATAAAAGAAAAAGCCATCCGCAGGCTCAAACATACATCAAGAAGCAAAATCCTGAAAACCTACCTGGGTTAATGAAACACCTTGTAGCTCCTTCATTATTATCAGCTGATTTTTCCTACCTTCGCCGTGATATTGAAATGGTAAACAACAGCCTTGCTGATTGGTTCCATCTGGATATCATGGACGGTGTTTTTGTTCCCAATATTTCCTTTGGACTGCCTGTTGTAAGCGCTATTAAAAAATACGCAAGCAAACCGCTGGATGTTCACCTGATGATTGTACAACCCGAACGCTATATCAAGCAGTTCAGGGAAGTCGGAGCAGACATCCTCAGTGTTCAGATTGAAGCATGCACCCATCTTCACCGTACACTTCATGCGATCCGTGAAGAAGGCATGAAAGCCGGTGTTGTGCTGAACCCACATACCCCGGTTGAAAGCCTGCGGGAAATTATCAACGATGTTGATCTCGTGCTGCTCATGTCAGTGAATCCTGGATTTGGCGGTCAAAAATTTATAGAAAATACGTTTGATAAAATCAGCAGGCTGAAAGAATTGATTTTACAAAAGAACGCAACTGCATTGATTGAGGTAGATGGTGGCGTTGGAACCGGAAATGCACGGAAACTTGTTGATGCAGGCGTTGATGTGCTGGTTGCCGGAAACTCGGTTTTTAATGCAGCCGATCCGGTGGCGGCTATTGCTTCACTTAAGCATCTTGATTAATCAATTGTTCCTGACCATCATTTTATTCTTGCGTCCAAACCATTGACCACAACCTGCGTTGAGCAGGTTCGAACCATAAAAATTCTGGTCCATGCCTATTTTAGAGAAGATAACAAGCCTTCAGAACCTCCGCGTGAAAGAGGTTGTAAAGCTGCACCGTTCAAAGGATCGCAGGGAAAGTGGTTTGATTATCGTTGAAGGGTTCCGGGAAATCCGGCTTGCCATCGAATCAGGCCTTAAAACTGAATACCTGATGGTTAGCCCCGCTCATTTTCAGGAGAAAAACCAGGGCGATATCTCGAACATGATTGATGATTTTAAGTGTTTTGAAGTGAACAGCCAGGTGTTCGCAAAAATGGCTTACCGCGATCAATCGGATGGTTTGCTGGCGGTGATGCAGGCGCGGGAGAAAAAGCTAACTGACATATTGCTTACAGAAAATCCATTGCTCATCGTTCTTGAATCGGTAGAGAAACCAGGAAATCTTGGCGCCATCCTTCGTACAGCTGATGCAGCTGGTGTTGATGCCGTAATTATTTGCGATCCGCTAACCGATATTTATAATCCCAATGTCATCCGCTCATCCATTGGCTGTGTGTTTATAAAACAAGTTGCTACATGCACCTCCACGGAAGCGTTACAATGGTTGAGCCAAAATAATATTGAACCTTTTGCTGCCGCGCTGACCGCTAAATCCTTTTATCATCAAAGCGACTTCAGGAAACCGCTGGCATTCGTTATGGGGGCAGAAGCGGATGGCCTCAGTGAATTCTGGCTTGAGAACACAAAGTCCCAGGTTAAGATACCAATGCTCGGAAGTATAGATTCACTAAATGTTTCTACTTCGGCTGCCGTATTGGTTTATGAAGCTTTGAGGCAAAGAACCGCTTAAGTCTTCAATAGAACTTCAACACTTTCGACAGATCTATAATCGCTTGCGGCCAATCACCTTTATCGCCGCTTCAACAACGTCCGGGGTATCCAGATGATATTTACGCATCAGTTCTTCGGGTTTACCGCTTTCGCCGAATGAATCTATTACGGCGACCATTTCCATAGGTGTGGGATGATGAAGCGTCAGCAATTGCGCAATGCTGTCGCCGAGGCCACCATTTTGCTGGTGTTCTTCCGCGCTGACAGCACAAGCAGTTTTCTTAACTGACTCAAGAATTACCTTTTCATCCAGTGGTTTAATTGTGTGAATATTGATCACTTCGGCAGAGATGCCTTTTTCTTTCAGGATCAAACAGGCTTCCAGGGCTTTCCAAACCATATGGCCTGTGGCAAAAATGCTTACGTCATTTCCGGTTTGCAGCAAAAGGGCTTTGCCAATAACAAAATCCTGCTCTGCCGGAGTAAAGTTGGGAACCTTTGGCCGGCCGAAGCGCAGATACAAAGGCCCGGTATGTTTTGCAACGGCAAGGGTCGCGGCCCTGGTCTGGTTGAAATCGCAGGGATTGATCACAGTAAGATTTGGCAACATTTTCATGAGCCCGATGTCTTCGAGTATTTGATGTGTTGCTCCATCTTCGCCGAGGGTGACGCCGGCATGTGAGGCGGCAATCTTTACATTTTTATTGGAATAGGCTATGGATTGCCTGATCTGGTCGTAAACCCTTCCGGTAGCAAAATTGGCAAAAGTCGTTGCAAAGGGAATTTTCCCACCGATTGTTAGCCCTGAAGCAATGCCCATCATATTGGCTTCGGCAATACCAACCTGGAAAAACCGCTCAGGAAACTCTGCCGCAAATTCCTCGAGTTTGAGCGAACCCGTCAGATCGGCACAAAGTGCCACTACATCAGGATTGCTCCTGCCTAATTCCAGCATGGCTACACCAAAACCTGAGCGGGTGTCCTTGCTACCTGTATTTATGTATTCTTTCATGTATTTGTAATTTTCTCAGAACACCCTGAGGTTAACAGTTTCGCCTGAGCGGATTGTAAAACGTTTTTCGATTGTAAAAATAGACCGGTCGCTGAATTTTGAGCGGTAAACGAGCAAGTAATCACCAGGCATCAGGATCAGGGATTCCTGCAGCAGGTTGTCCCTGAGATCGTAAATCCATTCCTGGTTTTTGTTTTTAAGTACGTAAAGGCTTCCAAACCCGATAATTGATTTGTTGATTACGATAATTCCAGGCAATGGGATCTCGACATTGGTAACGGCATCCTGTGAGATTTCAATCCTCGGTATTTGCAGCCGAGGTAACGAAAGTACTTCCAGACTATACAAACCTGTAAGGTAGCGCTTGTTCTCGCCCACCATCTGTACGTTGATGGTTTCAGGTTTTTCATGGGGTCTGACCACAATGGGAATGCTTCTGAGCAAGCGATCGTTGCCTCTTACCATCAGGTTTAAAGAACCCTGGGGTGAATTGATAATAATTGTGTTATGAATTTCGGGTTCCAGCACAAGATTATCAATCCGAACCGGCGGCGTTGTGTGAACCACTAGATCGTAAACCGGGATAGGGTCAATGATCAAAGTGTCAGGATTTCCGGCACTGTTGATGGTGTGAATGTAGTTGTACCTTGGCAGACCGGATACCCTGTCGTAAAATGTCATGTTCACATTGGTTTCAGTAGGATTGCCCCAGGTATCGAGGAGGTTCACCTGAAGTGTGGTTCGTTGCAACGCCTGCGAGATCACAGAATTCAACGCAGCAGTAAATGCATGTTCGCTTGAAGCATCAAAGTAAGAACCTACACAATCAAATGCATCACGAAAATCGAGTCCGATACCGATAACAAATGGTTTCAATACGACACCTTTTCGTTGTAATGCTGCCGAAACTTCGCATGGGTCGCCTTCACATTCTTCAATTCCGTCAGTTATCAGGATCACAATATTGCGGCAGTTATCGCAGTCGGGAAAGTCATGCTCGGCTTCCATCAAAGAAACGGCGATAGGAGTCGTGCCCCGAGGTGTGATCTCGTAGATTTTCTTTTTTATTTTCCTGCTGTTATCGGGTTCGAAAGGAACCTCAAGCCTTGTGTCTGAACAATCCTGCGGCGGATAAGTCCGTTGATGCCCGAACACCCTCAGGGCTAGTTCAATATTTTCAACGGTTCTGAGACTATCGAGTAGATTGCCCATCATGCGCTGGGCGATATTCATTTTTGTATCACTTTGCCAGCGGCCATACATGCTCTGCGATGCATCAAAGATGAAAAGAATACGCGTTAACGGTGGTTTTTTTTCCTCTGCTGTTTGCTGGGCGAAAGCACAGGGTGAAACAGCCAGAAAAATCAGAATTATATTAAGGAGGAATTTCTTCATTAATAATCTCCGAGTGTTTCATCGAGTTGCTCAAGTGCTTTTTTTAGTTGTTCATCGCTGGGGGCAACACCGTGCCATTTATGATGGTTCTCCATGAAATCAACTCCTTTGCCCATAGCAGTTTTCATGAGAATGATGATAGGCTCTTCTTTACCTGTTAACGAAAAAGCTTCTTCGAGTGTATTGAGTAATTCTTCCAGGTTGTTGCCGTCGGTTTCAAGTACCTTCCAGCCAAAACTTAGCCATTTGTCTTTCAGATTTCCCAGGGGCATTACATTGTTAACCATGCCGTCAATCTGCTGTCCATTATAATCAACGATAGCGATGAGGTTATCAATTTTCTTACCGGCAGCATACATTGCCGCTTCCCAAATCTGGCCTTCCTGCATTTCGCCGTCACCCATCAGAACATATACCAGGTGATTGTCGTTATTCAGTTTCTTGCCCGATGCACATCCAATGGCCACTGACAATCCCTGGCCGAGCGAGCCTGATGCAACCCGCACACCCGGAAGATGTTCGGCTGTTGCCGGATGGCCTTGCAAACGGGAATTAATTTTCCGGAAAGTGCTGAGTTCTTCAACGTCAAAATAGCCGCTACGGGCCAGCACACTGTACCATCCGGCTGAAAGATGGCCGTTGGAAAGAAAGAAAACGTCTTCGCCAATTCCATCCATATTGAAGGGGGAGGGACTATGCCTGAGTATGCGGAAATACATGGCTGAGAAAAACTCGGCGCATCCGAGTGGCGCTCCCGGATGGCCTGATTGTACGGCATGAACCATGCGGAGCACATCCCGCCTTAGCTGTGAAGCGATAATGGCTAGTTCGTTTGTTGATTTCATAATTGACTGCGAAGTTGTGTTTGCGGGACTTGAATTGCAGTTTTCAAAAATAGGCAATTTATCAAGTTGCAGGAATAATAAAGGCTAACTCAAAGAAAATTTTTATAACTCTTCAGAAACATTGAACTTTGCTGCGTGGGATCGGGTTGTTGGTTTGCAATTTCTGACTATTATCTTTGTGTATTTGAACCTTGGCATACTCCTAATAGTAATATACCGTTTTGGCTTTTATAAATGATGAATTTCTGCCTCCTATGAGAAAGCACTTTACCATTATTCTTACCCTGATTTTATTACTAACTGCTTATTCCGAAACCCAGGCACAACAAGCAAGAGTTGGTTTTGTATCCGACCCGCCTGCGGAAAAACTTTGGGTTGATTCTGTTTATAATTCGTTAAGCACCGAAGAAAGGATTGCACAGTTGATTATGATACGATCCTTTTCAAACATGGGGCAACGCTACACCGATTCGATTGCCGGAGTTCTTAAAAAATACAATGTGGGTGGAGTAATCTTCTTTCGCGGCACTCCTGCTTCGCAGTTAATCATGACCAATCACTACCAACAGGTTGCCAAGACACCTTTGCTTATTGCCATTGATGCCGAGTGGGGCCTGGGCATGCGGCTCGACAGTGCAATTTCTTATCCTCGGCAACTGGCATTGGGCGCCATTGAGAATGACCTGATCATTTATGAAATGGGCCTTGAAGTTGGCAGACAACTTCTGCGCATAGGCGTGCACATGAATTTTGCCCCAGTGGTTGATGTCAACAACAATGCCATGAACCCGGTCATCAACAGTCGCTCATTTGGCGAAAACAGCCTCTTTGTTGCCAGCAAATCACTGGCATACATGAAAGGCATGCAGGACATGGGCATCATCAGTGTAGCCAAGCATTTTCCGGGTCATGGCGATACCGATAAAGACTCTCACTACACGCTGCCCCTCATCAGCAAGTCCATGCAGGAAATTGACAGCGTTCATCTTTTCCCGTTTCGCTACCTGATCCAAAACGGTTTGATGGGTGTGATGACCGCCCACCTTGCGGTTTCGGCCATTGATGACCATCCGAAAGCCATCTCCAGCTTGTCGGAGTTGGCAATCAATAAATTGTTAAAGCAGGACCTCGGCTTTGAAGGTTTGGTGATTACCGATGGACTCGAAATGAAAGCCATTGCTGATTATGTTC